>JAQVGO010000067.1 GCA_028696715.1 Bacteroidales bacterium | reverse complement strand
AGTGCGCATCGTTGTCGTTCGAGTCCAAATCGTTACCATTCGAGTGCACATCGTTGTCGTTCGAGTCCACATCCTTACTGTTCGAGTCCAAATCGTTGCTGTTCAAGTGCACATCGTTGTCGTTCGAGTCCAAATCGTTGCCATTCGAGTCCACATCATTGTCGTTCGAGTCCACATCATTGCCGTTCGAGTCCGCATCATTGCCATTCGAGTCCACATCGTTGACATTCGAATCCGCATCGTTGTCCTTCGAGTCCGCATCGTTATTGTTCGAGTCTTTGCATAAGTCGTTCAAGTCCTTGCATGGGCTGTTCATTTCTTCGTATAAGGGAGCCTTAAACAACTGTTAAATATTCTTAAAACAGTGTGTTTCGGCGTTTTAGCAAATTCAATCCATAACATCCTAAAGTTCTGGTAAAGAAATGCTTTAATTCTTAAAAGGTTTTAGTCGTGCACATATTCTGATCTATGTCAATTATTTGGCTTAAGTAGCAAACCCTTTTGGTTTATCTTTGATTCGAAAATGGATTAATACCTTATTCAAACTGTTCAATCACATGAGAAGAATCTTTAATACTTTGTTTTCAATGGAATTAATGGGGCTGATGGTGCTGGCTTTTGCCGTAGCCATCGGTGTTGCCACCTTTATAGAAAATGACTTCGGAACGGTAGCTTCCAAGGCAGTGGTTTATAATGCCACCTGGTTCGAAGTGCTGTTGGTTTTATTGGCCATCAACTTAATCGCCAATATTTTCAGGTATAAGATGTACCGCAAAGAAAAACTGGTCATTTTCACCTTTCACTTGTCTTTTATTATCATCCTGATCGGTGCGGGTATCACTCGTTTCATTGGTTTTGAGGGCATTATGAGTATCCGCGAAGGCAAAACCGAAAACACTATGCTGTCAGACAACACCTATGTGATGGCCGAGATCAGGGCGGGTGGTGAAACGGAGTACACAGATGAGGCTGTGCTGATGTCGGCCCTCTCTGAAAAAAGCTACAGCGACAAAGCGAGCATTGATGGTAAAACGTTTAAGTTTAAATCGTTACGTTATGTGCCTAATGCGCAGGAGATGTTGGTGAAAGGGCAGCCCGGCGAAGGTGCTCCCTATGCCATCATGGTGGTGTCAACAGAAAATTCAGGCCGAAACAACCTGATCATTAAACATGGCGATCAACGCAGGTTTTTAGGATATAACTTCCTTTTTAATCAGGATGAGCAGGCTGATGCCATACAACTGCGATTCGATCAGGGACAGCTTCAGATCAAAACACCACAGACCCTTGCAGCTATGGCTATGTCGGGAGGTGACACCGATACGCTTATGGCCGGAAGCTGGCACAACTTTGAAATGCGAAAGCTTTACAGCATGGCTGATCTGAGAATCGTGCTGACTGATGTGTACGAAAACGGGAAAGTGGATTACACCAGCTATCGGGGAAGAGACATGAACTTTATGGATGCCATGATAGTGGAGGTGACTTCAGGTGGCGAAACCAAAGAGATTGCTTTGCGTGGTGGCAAAGGCTATGTGGGTGAAAGTGTAAAATTTGAACTTAACGGAGCCGAAATCAATATGATGTATGGAGCCAAGGTATTGGATCTGCCTTTTTCGTTGAAACTGATCGATTTTCAGCTGGAGCGTTATCCCGGATCCAACAGCCCTGCCTCTTATGCCAGCGAAGTGGTGCTGATCGATTCGGATAAGAATATTGAACAACCTTATCGGATTTTTATGAATAATGTGTTGAACTACGGCGGATATCGCTTTTTTCAGTCTTCATACGACAAAGATGAACTGGGCACGGTGTTGTCAGTAAATCACGATGCTGCCGGAACCTGGGTGACCTACCTGGGTTATTTTCTGATGTCGCTGGGCATGATGCTGGCGATTTTTGTGCCAAATACCCGTTTCGCTTTGTTGGGGCGTTTACTCAAATCAGGAACTAAAAAAGCCGGATTCCTGTTTGTTCCGTTGCTAATTGGCGGTACAACGGTCTTTGCACAGGAAGAACACAATCATAACCATTCCACCGAAATTACTGTAATTCCAAAGCAGTATGCAGCTGAGTTTGGAGCTTTACTCGTACAGGATCATGATGGCAGGCTGAAACCGATGAATACACTTTCGAGTGAGATGTTGCGTAAAGTGGCCCGAAAAAATACCTTTAATGGTCTAACAGCTGACCAGGTGATGATTGGGATGCAGCTGGAACCCGAAAAATGGCAGCTGCAAAAGATGATCAAAGTTTCGCATCCTGAGCTGAAACGTTTCCTGAACATCAGAGACGGCTCACATGCTGCCTTTGCCGACTTCCTCGATCTGAAAGATGGCGGTGGATACAAATTGCGCGATATGGTGTCGCAGGCCTATGCCAAAAAACCCGCCGAAAGAAGCAAATTCGATAATGATGTGATCAAAGTGGACGAAAGAGTTAATATTTCCTATCTGGTTTACACGGGTGATCTCATGAAGGTATTGCCTGATCCGCGCGACTCGCACAATCCCTGGTTTAAACCGGCACAAAAGGTTGAAGGATTGAATCCTGACGACTCCGCTTTTATTTATGATGTGATACCTTATTACTTTATGTCGTTAGGGGCCGGAAACTATGCTCAGGCCACGGAAATAGTAAAGGGTATTCACAATTTTCAGCAAAAACATGCAGCTGATATTGTTCCTTCCCAAACGCAGGTAAAAGCAGAGATTCTCTACAACAAATCAGGTGTTTTTAACCGTCTGGGTAATTATTTCGGAATGGTTGGAGTGATCCTGCTTGTGTTGGTTTTTGTTCAAATATTCAAGGAACGGAAATGGATAAATAAGTCAGTTACTTTCTTTTATGCGGTTATAGTTCTTTTCTTTGTCTTTCAAACGCTTGGTCTGGCTATCCGCTGGTATATTTCGGAACGTGCTCCCTGGAGCAATGGTTATGAGTCGATGATTTATATCTCGTGGGTAACGGTGTTGGCCGGACTTATCTTTTCGCGCAAATCGCCCATGACTATCGCTGCCACATCCATCCTGGCTTCCATCATCCTGATGGTGGCGCACCTCAGCTGGATGGATCCCGAAATAACTAATCTTGTACCGGTGCTTAAATCCTATTGGCTTACCATTCATGTTTCTATCATCACTGCCAGCTATGGATTTTTAGCCCTGGGTGCCTTGCTGGGTTTTATCAACCTCATTTTGATGATCCTCAAGAATAAAAAGAATTTTGGTGACCTCCAGCGCCGGATAAAAGACCTGAACTACATCAACGAACGAACCATAATTATTGGATTATACTTATTAACTATTGGAACATTTTTAGGTGGTGTGTGGGCCAACGAATCCTGGGGACGCTATTGGGGCTGGGATCCGAAAGAAACCTGGGCACTGGTTACCATCCTGGTTTATACCTTTATAGCCCATATGGGATACATGCCCGGCATGAAAACAGATTACCGATTCAGCCTGTTTACACTCGTTGGTTTTAGCGCTGTAATCATGACGTATTTTGGTGTAAACTATTACCTTTCAGGACTTCACTCTTATGCCGCCGGCGATCCTATGCCTATTCCAACGTTTGTGTATTATACCGTTGCAATCATTTTTACAGTTTCGTTGCTAGCCTATCTCAACGAACGAAAATATCTTTATGCACCGGATCGCAAATAAATAGATCGAAATCGATAACTTTCCTGTGAAGATAAAGCTTTGCAGGAAAGTTTTTTTTATTGAGTCCACTCCGAAAAGTCATTTAGCCCCTAAATCCCCCAAGGGGGACTTTCTAAAACTGATGATTTTTAGCTTTCCCCCTTTCAGGATAGGGGTCAAAAAGATAAAAATCAGCAGTTTTTTGACTTTTCGGAGTGGATCCATTTATTCAATTTTTATGCTGTGCTCTTAAAGGGATGGAATTTTCAGAATTCTATCGGCCTATTTCTATTTATTTGCATCTAAGGCAGAAATGATCGCGGAAAACAATCTGCTTAAAAACTTGTTTAACTTCAAAACTTACTTATGCCGATTTTGTTTGTAAACATATTGATCTTGTTAAATACCATTTTCTACCAGCCTGTTACTGAAAATGACTCCAAACCTGCCATCATGGATTTTGAAACATTTCAGCAGTATCTTAAGCATGAAAATGATACGGTTTACGTAATCAATTTCTGGGCTACCTGGTGTGCCCCCTGCGTGAAAGAATTGCCCGACTTTGAAAAGCTAAATCAGAAATATGCAGATAAGAATTTCAAGATGTTGCTGGTAAGTCTCGATTTTCGCAAGATGTACCACACACGTCTGATTCCTTTTATCGAAGAAAATAAGCTAAGTGCGGAAGTGCTTTTATTACACGATCCGGATGCCAATGCCTGGATTGACAAGGTTGATCCATCCTGGTCGGGTGCCATTCCGGCTACTTTGATTTACAAAAATAGTTTTCGTCTTTTCCACGAAGGTGGCTACACCTTTGATGAACTCAATACAATTGTCGAACCCTTAATGAATTAAGATTATGAAACGTATTTTTTCGCTGATAATTTTCAGTTTGGTATTTGGTTTTACGCTCCCTGCTCAGGGCTACAAAGTTGGCGACAAGGCCATGGATTTTAGCCTGATCAATGTGGATGGCAAGATGGTCTCAATGGCCGATTATCCCGACGCCAAAGGTTTTATTGTGATTTTCACATGTAACCATTGTCCTTATTCAATAGCTTACGAAGATCGTAAAATTGCCTTGTCCAAACGATTCGAACCGATGGGTTATCCGGTCATTGCAATCAATCCAAATGATTCAACCCTGCAGCCACAGGACAGCTACAGTCAAATGATCGTAAGAGCCAACAAAAAACAGTTTCCTTATCCCTACCTGCTCGATGCTGATCAAAGTGTTTTCAAAACTTATGGAGCCACACGCACACCCCATGTTTTTCTGCTAAATAAGGAAAACAATGATTTGATAGTAAGATATATTGGTGCAATTGATAACAATTATGAAGATGAAGATGCCGTAACTGAAAAGTATGTTGAAAATGCCATCAAAGCACTCGGGAATGGCAAATTGCCTGATCCGGACTTCACAAAAGCTGTGGGTTGCACGATCAAATATAAAAAGTCGTAGCGATCTTTAGGATTCCGTTCACTTTGAAGAAAATGCCATTAGCTGTTTGAATTTCACCAAATTAATGGAACTTTATTAATTTCGTTGATTATTTTTGCAATTCCTTTGCGAAGTATAACCGTGAATGGAAACCCACTAAATCTCAAACTTATGTTAAAAAAAATTTTTATTGTCGTTGTGATCACATCAATTTTTGGTGCGTGTACAGTTTCAGAAAAAGCTGAACACCAGGATAATCCCTTTTTCGTGGAATACAATACTCCCTACGGTATTCCGCCTTTCGAACTGATTGAGCCAGGCCATTTTATGCCAGCCTTCGAAGCTGCACTAAAGGAGAACAAGGACGAGATTGATGCCATTGTTAATCAAAAAGCCGAAGCTGATTTTGCCAATACCATCGAAGCATTTGAGCGTAGCGGAGAAATGCTTGATAAGGTAAGCTCGGTGTTCTATAACCTCAACTCATCCCTTACGAGTGATACTATGCAGGCCATCGCCCGTGAGCTTTCGCCTATGATGTCGCGCCATAGCGATGATATCATGCTCAATCCACAGCTCTTTGCACGTATCAAAGCCGTGCATGACAAAGCTAACGATTTGTCGCTCAATGCCGAACAGCAAATGTTGCTCGAAAAAATGTACAAACGTTTTGTTCGCAGTGGGGCATTGTTAGATCAAACTGCTCAGGATCAGCTTCGTAAGATAAACGAAGAGCTTTCGATGCGTTCACTTCAGTTCGGAGAAAACGTATTGGCCGAGACCAACAAATTTGAAGTGGTTATCGATAACAAAGATCGTCTGGAAGGAATTCCGGAAAGCTTTCTGGCAGCAGCACAGGAAGCAGCTGCAGCAGCCGGATATGATGGAAAATGGCTGTTCACACTTCAAAAGCCCAGCATGATGCCGGTGTTGCAGTATGCCAACGATCGGGAGTTGCGCAAAACACTCTTCAATGGTTACATCATGCGTGGCGACAACAATGATGACTTTGATAACAAAAAGATATTGAGCCGTATGGCGAGTTTGCGCGCGCAACGTGCACAGTTGCTGGGTTACGAAAACCATGCCTCTTTCGTTTTGGAGCAGAATATGGCCAAGAATCCCGAAAACGTAAATGAGTTGCTGGATGAGCTTATTGCCGCTGCCATGCCGATGGCGAAAAAGGAAGCACAGGAACTGCAAAAGCTTATCAATAAGCGCAAAGACGGTATCACGCTGGAACCCTGGGACTGGTGGTATTATGCAGAAATTTTAAGAAAAGAAAAATTTGACCTTGATGAAGCCGAGATGCGTCCTTATTTCAAGCTCGAAAATGTCCGGGATGGCGTTTTCGAAACGGCAAATCGCCTGTGGGGTTTACAGTTTGTGCCAAAGCCTGAGTATCCCAAGTATCACGAAGATGTACAGGTGTATGAAGTCACAGAAGCTGATGGCAGCCATATCGGTGTTTTGATGATGGATTTCTTTCCGCGTGCCTCCAAACGGGGTGGTGCCTGGATGAGCAGCTACCGTAAGCAATACCGTTCTGCCAATGGCGAAATGATAACGCCAATCATCACAACCAACTTCAATTTCACAGCTCCGTCGGCCGGAAAACCAGCACTTTTGAGTTGGGATGAGGTGCAGACAACCTTCCACGAAATGGGTCATGCTTTTCACGGTCTGCTTTCTAATTGTACTTATAACAGCTTGAGTGGCACTTCTGTGCCCCGCGATTTTGTGGAATTGCCTTCGCAAATTATGGAACACTGGGCAGCAGAGCCGGAGGTGATGGCTTACTATGCAAAACATTACGAAACCGGAGAAGTGATTCCACAAGAATTGATTGACAAAATGCAGAAAAGCGCCACTTTCAATCAGGGATTTGCTATGGCCGAATTCCTTTCGGCAGCCGCATTGGATATGGATTGGCACACCCTTACCGAAGCCAAAGAATATGATGCTACCGAATTCGAAAATAACTCGTTAAAAGAAACAGGCCTGATACCTGAAATTGTTGTTCGCTATCGGAGCCCTTATTTTAGTCATATTTTCTCAGGTGGCTATTCAGCCGGATACTATAGTTATATTTGGTCGGAGGTGTTGGATAGCGATGCTTTTGAAGCCTTTAAAGAAAATGGAATCTTCGATCAGCAAACGGCTACTTTGTTTAGGGAGCATGTGCTTTCGCGCGGTGGCACTGCCGATCCACTCGAACTTTATGTGGCTTTCAGAGGTAAAGAACCTTCTAAAGACGCCCTGTTGAAGAACAGAGGCATCATTGAATAAGATCATTAACAAAAAAAGTCCGGAGCTTTAGCCCGGACTTTTTTTTATTGCTGATTTTCAGCTATAAGCTATCTCTTAATAATCATCTTCGTCTTCATCTTCATAGGAATCCAGATCGAAATCCAATAAATCATCAAAACTTTCCAGTGCCTCTTCGTCCTCATCAGTTGGATTATAGATCGAAATTCTCCTGTCGCGTTTTCCTTCTGTGTGTTTTTTTACAGGTTTGCGTACGAAGTCATCCTCCATTTTTTCGGGATTGCGTGACTTTTTCTTCGTCGTTTTCATGATTGCGTTTTTTTACGATTTAAGTTTATTTTGATTGAATTAATAAATGAACAATGGATGATTCACTTTGTAAAGTGTAATAATTTAATTTGATCAATAAAATGAAGGGGGGATACATCTGTCTATTTGCTATATAATGGAAGTGTCTGTACAATAGGCATTTGATTCATGGTGCAATGATAAGATTTTTCTTTTTTCAATTGCAAATAAATACAGAAAATTTTTTGATAAAAATTTTGCATTTTTTTATAACTAGCACAATATCAAATAAATAAAAGAATATCTTTTCTGGATGGAAGTTAAAATGCTGAGAGACCGGGAATAAAGGAATTGCTTAAGCGGGTTATTTTTTCATGGCTATGCTGATGATGAAATTGCTTCCCTGACCAATTTCTGATTCAACCCTGATGTTAAAACGATGAGCTTCAAGTATTTTCTTTACGATTCCCAATCCCAGGCCAGTTCCTTTTTCGCCATAAGTGCCTAAGGTACTTCTGCGGTTAAATCCCTCGAACAGCTTGTTACTTACCTCAGCTGGCATACCAATGCCGGTGTCGGAAACATAAATTTCGTAATCACTGCCATTAATTTGGCTTCCAATGGTGATTGTGCCTCCCTCGGGAGTGAATTTCACTGCATTACCGACAAGATTGTTAATTGCCTGACTCAGAAGCGTTTCATCGGCTTTAAGCTCGAAATTACTTTGCGTCTCGAATTGTTGTACCAGCCTGATGTGTTTTTGGTTAAGCTTTATATGTTGCATGCGTTCAACATATTTTCCAATATTGGCAGGTTTAATGCTTTTGAAATGAAGTTGAAAATTTCCAAGCTCCAGATTCGACCAATGATAGAGTTTATCATTGTAGTCGAGCAAGCGTTGCATCTCATCATTGATATCGACAAGGAGCTCCTTTTGTTTTTCGTTTAGTTTTTGCAACAAAGCTTTATCCTGCAAAAGCAAATTGGCAATTCCGATCACAGCACCGATGGGCGAGCGCAAGTCGTGTGAAACAATCGACACAAATTGATCTTTGAAATCGAGCAGCTTCTTCAGTTCACGCTCGGTACGAGCCAGCTGATCCAGGGTAAGTTTTTGTTCGCGCGCTTTTTGTATTAACTGGTTATCTTGTTTTCCTTCACGGTTTACTGTTTTAATTAACAGGTAATTATTGTGATTATGCCGGATCGCCATTGCTTTCAGATAAATCTTTCGACCAGCAATGGAATCTTCTTCCCATATGCCGGATTCTATCTTTGCATCAGACTTTCCTTCCCAGCACGAAGCCGCTTCATATTGAAATACCTCTATAAACGGAAAAATCTCCGTCATAGGTACCGGATCTTCGTTGAATAGCTTTGCCTGACTTAGCTCTTTGATCCAAACGGGTTGGTTGCCAATGGGTCTGTAAGTTTTGTCGGAGTAAACAAAGCTTGCGAAATCGAGCAGATGAAAGGCTGCAAAAGGACTGCCTGCTGATTGACTTGTTACATTATAATGTTTAAGCCTTACGTTGTTGACCTCTTGCAACAATTGCTGCAGCTTTTCTGCATTACGGGTTTGATCGACAAAAAACACCCACAAATGCATGAGTTCATCTTCAACTATATGAATTTCGGCATATTGCTCAGTTTTGATCTGAACATGCGGCAGCACCATCGGGTTGATCATGGGCGGGATCATTCCGGTCAAAAACGGTGCAAGTAGTTCTATTTCTATTTCCTTTTCAGGCTTTTCGTCCAGGTATTTATGGGTTGGTCCCATCCAGTTGATCAACCTGCCTTCTTCATTAAGCTGAAGAACAGCCAGGCCGATATAAGGAGGGATTTTACTGATTATATAATCTGTAATGGCCTCTGTAAACTCAGGGCGATTAGACATATTGCTGGTTTTGAAGCATCTTTTTTGTGAGTTGTGCAAAGGCATTTTCAACATTTTCGCCCGTTTTAGCACTGGTAAACATGATCTGCCATCCCTGTTCTTTAAGTGTGTCGAGTTGTGCATCGGTGATTTCCCAGCTATCCTTCAGGTCAGCTTTGTTTACAAGCAAAATAAAAGCTGCGTTTTTAGTTACAGATGAAGTCATCTCGTGCAGCTTGATGGCCGTTTCGTAGGTGTCGGATCTTGTGCCATCAGCCACCAAAAAGTAACCTGACGACCCAATTAAGTAAGTGGGTTTTATTTTCATAAAATCATCTTCCCCATGAATGTCCCAAAGCAATAAGGTTACTTCTACATCGTTAACAGTCAGTTCTTTTTGGTCGATTTTTACGCCAATTGTAGTATGATATTTCTCACTGAAGATACTACGAACGAACCGCTGTACCAGACTTGTTTTCCCCACAGCAAAAGCTCCAACCATCGCAATTTTTTTCTTGATCATGTGTATTATTTTTCTTCAACCACAAAACTAACACTTCTTACTTCTTCGGGCTCTACTAGTTCCTCGGTATTTATTACCCTGGTTTCAAGAAGATTTTTCGGCACGCCGGCCTCTTTCAGGAGTTCCAGAAATGTTTGTGCCCGCATAGTTGCAATACGCAGATTTGCAGCCTCATTGCCTGCTTTTGAAGTAACGGATTGTACTAAGATTTTGTACTGTTTGTTATTGAGCCTGTTAAATTCGTCCAGTAAATTTGCGGTTTGGGTTAGTTTATAAAATTGATCGGATTGATCTTCAGTCATTTCCAACACATTAACATCAAAAACAAACTTGTATTTCATGATGTCGCCAATGATCCAGCTTAAATCTCTGACAGGTTTATCCGTAATTGTCAGCTGATTTGTATCAAGACTGTGAACACCCCAAACCTTGTTGAAGTGCTGTTCGAGCGATACCTTCCATTCAGCCTTACAATGGCCGCTTACCTGTAAAATACCCTTTTCAAAAGCAAAGCTAACCGTTTCGGGAGGTGTGAGGATGGCCTCTGCCCTTCGAATGATGATCATGCTGTCCATCGAAACAAACGGACGTAATACAAACTCAAACTGATCTGCTGAAAGCTGTTTGCTCTCGAGCAATTTGGATGGCTCTATTGCATAATCATCCTTTAATCCAAAAATCCTGAGTTTTCCGTTTTGTCGTTCTGTTTTTGTCAGGTAATAGCCGCTTTCCGATGAAAACAATTCAGTGGCAGCAGCATAGGTGTGATGTGTTTGAATGCTTTGATAAATCCAATAACCTAAGCCGATTAAGACAATAACTAACAGCATCAGGGCGAAAAGTGGGGTTTTTTTGCCCTTTTCTTTCTTCTCTTTTATCAGGCAGGGTTTCAAAAATTTTGAAGTATGCTCAAAGATTTCGGTTTCACCTTCAAAATTAAGAAGTTCGGGGCGATGATTATAGTGTACTGCTTCAAGTGCTTCTTTGAGTTCGATACGCAAATCAGGTGGTGGATTGCCTTCTACCACAGCAGCGATAATCGCATGTGGCCCCTGCTCAACCCATAGATTGGTATCCCCAATTTTGATGCTGTCCACGGCATCTTGTTCGTCTGAATGAAATGAATCTTTTGCAAAATCGGTGATTGCCGATAGCATGGAGGCGATCATATCGGCTTCAATATCCAAAACATGCCCGGCTTTTTCGTGATGCAGCAAAAGTGCCGTATCGCGATGAATCAAAAAAACATGCTTCACCTGATAAAGGTAAGCATGTGAAAGCATGATCTCAACATAAGATTTACTGCTGAACAATGCCTGAAAACGCCATTTCAGATGTTTTGGTGATAGTCCTGATTCAAGACCCTGATTCAGAGAATCGATCAAACGTTTCAGGTCTTCCGAAACAGCTTTGCGTATGGCCGGTCCCATAATCGGAAATAGCAGGTTAGCAAGTCGTTGCGGGTTTTTCTCGATGCTTTCCTGGATCATGTCCTCAAAAAAGGGCAGCAAATCAGCCATATTAATGCTTCCTTTTTCGATGAGCTTACGAATAGAAAAAGGTAGTAACTCACTTATTTCGATAGCAAACTCATGAGGATCAGCCATTAATTTTTGCATCCGCTGCAAGGAAAGCTTATCCAATCCGGTTACCAGTTCTCTAAGCTCCTGTAGCTGATCGGCACTGAGCTTTTCAGTAGTGTTGGTCTGATCTTTTTCCTTCATCTTGAGCTTAGTTCAATTGTATGCCTATTTTTTGTCTTTTTCTTCCGTTTGATCTGATAAACTCAGTGCCACCTCCGAAAGCAAAACAGCCATTGCCGAGCGATCAATCTTATTGATCTGCAGATCAGCGAGTTTCTCGTTCCAGTGTTTTTTAATAGTGCTGATCTCACTGTTGAAACGATTTTCAAAATCCTGTTTAAGCTGCTGTTGGCTTTCGTTTAACTTCTTGATATCTTGTTTTAAGACCTCAACGGCATCTGTCAGGCTGTGAATCAGTTTTTGATTGCCTTGCAGCTCATGATTTAAGTGCTCAAACTGACGTTGCGATTCGGTTTTAAGATCCTTTACAGCGTTTTGCAATTCGCTGGAGCTTCTCTTGTCCAGTTCGTCAAACAGTTTTTTCCACTTTTGTTCAGATTCGTCAAGCAGAAAGCTGAACTGCTGATCAAGTTTCAAAAAACGATTTTCAATTTCTGCGATATTATTTCCAAGAACAAGCTCTCTGATCCTGGAAATATTTTCATTCGACTGATTCATATCTGTTACACTTTAATGATTGTGCCGATTAATCCTGTAAATATACTAAGCTTTTTTGAGATTTGATTCACTTTTTATGTCTTTTGGAAAAACTTTTCCGGTCAGTATTTTATTATTGATTTAAAAATTGAGTGATCGGGAAAAGTTAAGTCAGGTTTTGGTTTCAGCTGAACTATTCATTGTCTCAGCCAGTGTTGTTGTTCTTTTTAAAACAAAAGCACAGAACAGCTTGTTTGGGTTCTGGTAATCGGGTGCTTGTTTTTTGTGTAATTTTGCGGCCCGAATGATAAAGTTAAAATTTGAAATAATTCAGTAGCATGAAGCTGCGTACAACACAGGACAACACACACGAACTGATTGATATCCGCCACCTTACTGATTCTGCCTATGTGTTGAGAATGAGTAGGAGAGGACTGCAATTCAAAAGCGGACAGCATATTTTACTGGGCGAAGCCGGAAGCATTCACAACCGTGAATATTCGGTTTATTCGGCAGAGCAGGACGACTTTTTTGAAGTTCTGATAAAAGAAGTGGATGACGGCCTGGTGAGTAAACAACTCAAGAAACTCAAGGCAGGGAGCAAATTGCAGCTCGAAGGTCCATTGGGTTTTTTTACGATTGAGCCAGAACTTATAGGGAATGCCAAATTTTTGTTTGTGGCCACCGGAAGTGGTATCGCACCTTTTCACAGTTTTGTGAAATCCTATTCATCTCTTGACTATCAACTTCTGCATGGGGTGCGGTATGCTACGGAAGCTTACGACAAAGAAACTTATTCTTCGGAAAGATATGTTTTATGCACTTCTCAGGATGAAGGCGGTGGTTTTAGAGGGCGAGTCACGGATTATTTAAAAGGCAATCCGGTTGAACCTGAAACCCACTGTTACCTTTGCGGTAATTTTGAGATGATACACGAAGTTTTCGAAATCCTTGAAAAGCAGGGTGTGCCACCGCAACAAGTTCATGCCGAAGTGTATTTTTAAGGTTAACAGAATTAAATTATGCAAAAATACCACCTCATTTCTTTAGGCTGCCAGATGAATCTATCAGATACAGAACGTGTTAAGACCGTTCTGCATGAGCTTGGATTTCAGCCTACTGACGATGAAATGGAAGCCAGTATATTGGGTGTGATAGCTTGCTCTGTGCGCCAAAAAGCAATTGATAAAGTATATTCCAGAATTGCCAAATGGAACAAGCTCAAAAACAGAAAAAATCTGCTGACTTTTGTGTCAGGCTGCATCCTTCCTGCTGACAACGAACGTTTTATTAAACTTTTCGATCTGGTTTTTCCAATGAGCGAATTGCCACAGCTTCCGGATATGATCAGGCAGTATGGTATTGCAACGCCGGCTTCACTGCAACAATACAATGATAGCCTGGCTGTCAAAAAGCCTGAAGCAAAAGTACGTGATGGCGTGGGATTTCTGCTGGAGCCGGTAAAAACTCCTCAAAAACCTGCTGCACCAAAGCTAAATCCTGGAAAAGACATTGATGAGTTTTGGCATGTAGAACCTACTTATACCTCTGATTTTGAAGCTTTCATCCCGATTCAGAATGGTTGCGATAAGTTTTGCAGTTTTTGTGCAGTGCCTTACACCCGTGGCCGGGAGGTTTCGAGGCCTTCACAGGAAATTCTGGATGAGTTGGCAATGCTTGTCAATAAAGATTATAAATCAATCACTTTATTAGGCCAGAATGTAAATTCCTACGGACTTGATAAGAAGGGAGATGAAATTAGCTTTGCAGAACTTTTGCGCAGGGTAGGGGAGTTTGGTCAAAAATCAGGGAAAAAGTTTTGGGTTTATTTCACTTCACCTCATCCGCGTGATATGACGGATGAAGTGATCGAAGTGATTGCACAATACGACTGTTTGGCCAAACAAATTCATTTACCTGTTCAAAGTGGTGATGATAAGGTACTGATGCGGATGAACCGCAAACATGCTATGGATAAATACAGGCATATCGTACATACAATCAGGGCTTTAATCCCTCAAGCTACTTTGTTCACAGATATTATTGTTGGCTTCACCGGCGAAACGGATGAGCAGTTCGAAAATACCCGCAAAGCCATGGAAGAATTCAAATACAATATGGCTTATATCGCGCAATATAGCGTCAGGCCCGGAGCTGCCAGCTCGCGCTGGGAAGATGATGTGCCTAAGGAAGTCAAAAAGCAGCGTTATCATATCCTCACAGAGGAACTTACAAAGCACAGTCAGGATTACAACAACAAATTGATTGGCCGTACGCTTGAAGTTTTAGTGAGAGGACACGACAGGAAAGAAGGTTTTTTAACAGCTTATACCGAAGGAAAATTGGTGATTCGTTTTGAAAGTGATGACGAAAGTCTGATCGGACAGATAGTGCCGGTAAAAGTAGAATCAGCCAGTCCACTGTCGCTGGAAGGGAAACATATTTTGGTAAACGAAATGGCAGGATAAGGAGGTTTGGATGAAGAAAATTGCTTTTAAAACATTGGGCTGCAGGCTTAACCAGTACGAAACAGACGCACTGGCTTCGCGATTTCATAAGGGAAGTTATCAGCTTGTGGATTATAATGAGCCGGCGGATGTATATATCGTAAACACCTGCACCGTCACCAATCAAAGTGATCAAAAATCAAGGCAAACCATTCATCAGGCTGTCAAAGCAAATCCCGAGGGTTTGATGCTGGTAACAGGTTGTATGGCAACAAACTACAAGCAATCCCTGCTCGAAACACCCGGGATTGACTATGTGGTGGATAACGATCATAAGACTTCTATTTTCAGTTTGATCGAATCCCATTTCAGGGGAGAGCATCCTGATCCCGAAGGCTTTGATGAAGATTTATTCACTTACGATCCGGCTTTCAAGACTTTTCACACACGCAGCCTGATCAAAATTCAGGATGGGTGCGATAATTTCTGCACTTTCTGCATCATACCATCCGTGCGCGGCAGAGCGGTTAGCCGCCCTGTAAATGCGATCCTCGACAATATTCGTGAGGTTGTTGATCATGGTTTCAAAGAGGTAGTGCTCACTGGTGTTAACATTGGCCGATACGATTATGATGACGTGAATTTTGAGCAGTTGGTAGCAAAAATTCTGGAGTTACCCGGCGATTTCAGACTAAGAATTTCCTCCATAGAGCCTGATGGTTTTACACCTCATTTTTTTGAATTGTTTCAGCATGAGAAGCTTGCGCCGCACCTTCATTTATGTCTGCAAAGCGGATCAGAGGCTATTCTACTAAAGATGCGTAGAATGTACACTGCACGTGAGTTTCGCCAACTGGCAGAACAATTATGGGATCGCTATCCAGATTTTAACCTCACTACAGACATCATTGTTGGTTTCCCCGGCGAAACAGAGAAAGACTTTCAGGATACCGTTCAAATGGCTAAAGATTTAAGGTTTAGTCATATACATACCTTTAAGTATTC
>JAQVGO010000066.1 GCA_028696715.1 Bacteroidales bacterium | reverse complement strand
TCAAAATGGACACCACAAAAAAACACGGACGCTACGAACGTATCTACCTTCAGCTGATTGAGCTCCTCAAAAAGAGTAACAACCCCCTTTCGAATATGGCCACCATTGCTGCCCTGCTTAGTGGTAAAATGGATTATTTTTTCTGGACAGGTTTTTACCTGTTGCAGGAGGGAAAACTTCAGGTTGGACCTTACCAGGGTTCGCTGGCTTGCATTGATCTGGCCAAAGATACCGGCGTTTGCTGGGCCGGAATTAATCAGGCCAAAACCGTGATTGTGGCTGATGTACATGCTTTTGATGGTCATATAGCCTGCGACAGCCGTTCACAATCCGAAATTGTGATTCCTGTACGCAATAAAACCAACGAAATTGTGGGTGTGATGGATGTTGACAGCAGCGAGAAAAACAGTTTTGATCAAACGGATGCCTATTGGCTTGAGCGCATCGTGGGTTTGATTTATAGCTAAACCCTGCTGCCCTAATACGCACAAAGGATAAAAAACATACTTTTGCAGCCTCAATGCAAATGCCTTGAAATACGTATTCGACATAATGTTTTTACTGGCCCTGGCTTATCAGGCTTTTCCACCTGCCATCACCCTAAACAGCAAGGAAGTTACACCCGCTGACCGCTGGATGGGCGTATTGATTCTTGCCCTGATGCAAGCCGTGCTTTACAATTTTGGAGGCTGGCTTGGCGAGCGTTTTATGCATCTTTTTGAGGCTCATAGCCCTATCATCGTTTTTGCGGTGCTGGCATTTATCAGCTTCAGACTGATTCAACAAGCGCTGAAAATACGAAAGGGCACACAATTATTTTCCTTTCACTCCTTGCAACACCTTAGCCTGTTGGCTGTAATGACAGCTTTCCCGGCTTTTTTTGCAGGTTTGATTCGCCCTTGGTTTAGCCCTATCGACTGGTATTTTAGCTGGCTGTTATTTGTCGGAGCTTTCATTTTTGCATTGATTGCTGCCAAAATGCAGCACAATCCTTTTCAAATTCTTATGGCAAGTTTATTTCAGCTGGCAGCCGCAGCTTTAGTAATACTCAATGCCTTTTTTGTTTTATTTTCAGCTTATTTGATGTGAAAAAATCCATTTATTCCTTAAATCTCAATTGGCAAATTCTTGCAATTCTTTTTGTCTTTACACTCTCTGCAAATGCCCAGCCTGCCGGATACTACAACGGAACAGAAGATCTTGTTGGAGAAGAATTACGACAGACTTTACACAACATTATTGATAACCATAATGCCCGTTCCTATTCGCAGCTTTGGTCAGATTTTGAATTAACCGATAAAAAATCCAATGGAAAAGTCTGGGATATGTATTCCGATCAACCCGGCGGAACTCCAGCCTATGAATACACTTTTTTCAGCGATCAATGTGGCAATTATAGTGGCGAAGGCAGCTGTTATAACCGCGAACACAGTTGGCCCAAAAGTTGGTTTGGTGATGCCAGCCCGATGTACACCGATCTTTTTCACCTCATCCCTTCGGATGGCTACGTAAACGGACGTCGAAGCAATTATCCCTTCGGAGAAGTTGGATCAGCCAACTGGACTTCCACCAATGGATCAAAAGTTGGCAGCAATAACACCTCCGGATATAGCGGAACGGTTTTCGAACCCATCGATGCCTACAAAGGTGATCTGGCACGTGGCATACTTTATATGACAGTGCGCTATTACGGTGAAGATAATAACTGGCCCGGAAGCCCAATGACCGATGGAGCCAACCTTAAACCCTGGGCTTTGAGCCTGATGTTGCAATGGCATCAGCAAGATCCGGTGAGCCAGAAAGAAATTGACCGCAACAACGCAATCTATACCTTACAGCATAACCGCAACCCTTTTATTGACAATCCCGAGTTTGCCCTCAGGATTTATGATCCTACTGCAAGCACCGAAGCCCGGCATATTGTCAGAATGAGGGTCTATCCAAATCCCGCTGATGCAACTTCTTCCGTCAATATAAAATGGCAAAGTAATGTTAGTAATGCTTCGGTGATAGTAACTGACCTAAGTGGCAGAACACTTTTGATTCAGCCCGTTGATGCTGTGGCAGAACAAATATCCGAGCTGTCGGTCAAAAATTTTGAACCTGGATTTTACCTGATACATCTCACCCGGAATCAACAAACAATCTTCACACAAAAATTGATTTTAAACTGATTTTGTTATGCATAACATCCGCATCACCAAGGAGTTTAAATTTGAGATGGCTCATGCACTAATAGGCTACGATGGCCCCTGCCGCAATATACATGGCCACAGCTACGAGCTGAAAGTTACGCTCATTGGAAAACCCATCAACGATACCTCCGACCCCAAGCAGGGTATGGTGATAGATTTTGGCGACCTGAAAAAAATTGTCAAAAAACAAGTTGTTGATGTTTTTGATCATGCCCTGGTGCTGAACAAAACAATGAATCCCGAAGCCGTTGAAACACTGCGCAAGCATTTTGAAAAGATCTATTTGCTCGACTATCAGCCGACCAGCGAACTGATGGTAGCCGATTTTGCTGCCAGAATAGCTTCATCCCTACCAGATAAGGTTAAGGTTTACAGCGTATTACTCCGCGAAACCGGTACAGCATATGCCGAATGGTATGCCTCGGATAATCCCTAATCAATGTGATTTAAATCACATATTGTATCACAGTACAATTCACTAAATCAACTAAATTCGTTGTTGATAACATCAGCAGCTTATGAGACATGTTGATACTTCCAAGCTCTCGAAAGATGAATGCTGGGGCATACAGATTTACGGCCTGAATCATTGTAAGCAAATTAACTGCAAATGGCAGGGTATCAGTGCCTGTGCCGGAAAGGACATCATCCGTACAGGGAAAAATGCCCTTGGCTATAAAATTGATGCCGAAGGCATGGCTTATTAAGTCATTTGGCTGCGATTGGATGCAAGATATATGGAAAAACCTATATTTGTAGCCCAATCAAAAAATGTCATGTCAAGCGAAACTTATAAGCCAAAAAATCCTATTCGTATTGTTACTGCCGCCTCGCTATTCGATGGCCACGATGCTGCCATCAATATTATGCGTCGCATCATACAGTCAAGTGGTGCCGAGGTGATACATCTCGGACACAATCGTTCTGCCGGAGAGATTGTCCGTACTGCCATTCAGGAAGACGCACAAGCCATTGCCATCACTTCCTATCAGGGCGGCCACATCGAATATTTTAAATATATGTATGACCTGCTTCAGGAAGCCGATTCGGGTCATATCCGTATTTTTGGAGGTGGTGGAGGCGTTATTCTGCCCGAAGAGGTTCAGGAATTGCATCAATACGGGATAACCCGCATTTTTTCGCCCGATGACGGACGCCAAATGGGCTTGCAGGGAATGATCAATCAGCTGCTCGAACTATCAGATTTTCCAACAGGAAAAGACATCAAACCAGATCTGGAAGCCATACGAGAGAAGAATTTTAAAGCCATTGCCACATTGATTTCGGCAGCAGAAAATCACCCGGAAGAGGTGCGCGATTTTATCGACAGCCTGCCCGATCACACAGCTCGCAAAGCACCGGTATTAGGCATTACAGGTACTGGTGGCTCAGGGAAATCGAGTTTGGTAGATGAACTCGTACGCAGATTTTTGGATGACCAGCCCGACAAAACCATTGGAATTGTTTCGGTTGATCCCTCCAAACGACGCACTGGAGGTGCTTTGCTGGGCGATCGCATCCGCATGAATGCCATTGATAACGAACGTGTTTATATGCGATCGCTGGCTACGCGTCAGTCGAATCTTGCCATGTCGAAATATGTGAAAGACGCCGAACTAATCCTGCAAGCCGCAGGCTTTGATCTGGTGATACTCGAAACTTCGGGCATTGGTCAAAGCGATACCGAAATAATCGATCACAGCGATCTTTCGCTCTATGTGATGACACCCGAATATGGTGCCGCCACCCAACTCGAAAAGATTGACATGCTTGATTTTGCCGATTTGATTGCACTCAATAAATTCGACAAACGCGGTGCACAGGATGCCCTGCGTGATGTTAAAAAACAATACCAGCGTAACCATCTGCTTTTTGATAAGCATCCGGATACCATGCCCGTATTTGGTACCATTGCCTCTCAATTCAACGATCCGGGCGTTAATGCACTTTATCTTCAGCTGTTACGAACAATAAAAGAACGTACCGGTGTAGCTTTTGAAACGGTGATGAACAATCCGGATGAACAATCCGAGAAAATCTTCATCATCCCGCCAAAAAGAGTTCGTTATCTCAGCGAAATTGCTGATACAGTGCGCCAATACAACGAATGGGCAAATAAGCAAAGTAAGCTCGCCCATCGCTATCAAAGTCTTTCAGAAAGCCTGCAAATAGCATCTGATGTTGCAGATGAAAACATGACCCAAAAGCTTCAGCAACTTGTTGATTTCGAAAAGCAAAAACTTGATCCGAAAACCCTTTACATCATTGAAAACTGGGAAAACAAAAAGAAGCGATATACCGATAAGCTATACAGCTACAAAGTGCGCAATAAGGTCATCGAAATCGAAACCCATACCACCTCACTCTCACAACTGCCAATTCCTAAAATCAGTCTGCCACCTTTTCGTTCGTGGGGCGAGATAATACGCTGGAACCTGCTCGAAAACGTACCCGGAGAATTTCCTTATGCCGCAGGTGTTTTCCCTTTCAAACGCGAAGAAGAAGACCCAACCCGTATGTTTGCAGGCGAAGGCGGACCCGAGCGAACCAATCGCCGATTTCATTATGTATCCTTCGAAATGCCTGCGCGCCGGCTTTCAACGGCTTTCGATTCGGTGACGCTGTATGGCGAAGATCCGGCCCGAAGGCCTGATATCTATGGAAAGATCGGTAATGCAGGTGTTTCTATCGCCTGCCTGGATGATGCCAAAAAACTCTATTCCGGTTTTAACCTCGCTGATCCTAAAACCAGCGTAAGTATGACGATTAACGGGCCGGCACCAACACTGGTTGGCTTTTTTATGAATGCCGCCATCGACCAGCAATGCGAACTCTATATCAAAGAAAATGGTCTGGAACAGGATGTGCAGGCTATCATTGATGAAATATACCGGCAAAAAGGCACAGAACGTCCGAGCTATCAGGGAGAGCTGCCTCCGGGTAATGATGGTTTAGGCTTGATGCTGCTTGGTGTTACGGGCGATATGGTGCTCCCAAAAGAAGTGTATGAACGCATCAAAGCCGACACCATCAGCAAAGTTCGTGGCACAGTGCAAGCCGACATTCTGAAAGAAGATCAGGCACAGAACACCTGCATTTTCTCCACTGATTTCAGCCTGAAGCTGATGGGAGATGTGCAGGAATATTTCATCAAAAACAAGGTTCAAAACTTCTATTCTGTTTCCATCTCGGGCTACCACATTGCCGAAGCCGGTGCCAATCCGATCAGTCAGCTGGCTTTTACCCTGGCCAATGGTTTTACTTATGTGGAATATTATCTGTCGCGCGGCATGCACATTGATGATTTTGCACCAAATTTGTCATTTTTCTTTTCCAATGGCGTTGATCCTGAGTTTTCGGTGATTGGCCGAGTTGCCCGTCTGATTTGGGCCAAAGCCATGAAAAACAAATACGGAGCCAACGAACGTGCACAAAAACTAAAATACCACATCCAAACTTCCGGCCGCTCCTTACATGCCCAAGAAATTGATTTTAACGATATCCGCACTACTTTACAGGCTTTGTATGCAATTTACGACAACTGCAACTCGCTGCATACCAACGCCTATGACGAAGCCATCACAACACCTACTGAAGATTCGGTGCGCAGGGCTATGGCCATTCAGCTGATCATTAACAAGGAGTTAGGCCTGGCCAAAAATCAAAATCCACTGCAAGGTTCCTTTATTATTGAAGAACTGACTGCATTGGTAGAGGAAGCTGTGATGGCCGAATTTGATCGCATCACTGAGCGTGGTGGTGTGCTGGGTGCTATGGAAACCATGTATCAGCGTGGTAAAATTCAGGAAGAATCGCTGTATTACGAAAGTATGAAACACAACGGAGAACTGCCTATCATCGGAGTAAATACCTTCCTTTCGAGCAAAGGTTCACCCACGGTTATTCCCGGCGAAGTGATCCGTGCCACCACCACCGAAAAGGAATACCAAATCCATATGCTTGAGCAATTGCACAAAAGCTGGGAAAAAGAAATCCCCGAACAACTTGTAAACCTGAAGAAAACAGCTTTGGCTAATGGAAATGTGTTTGAATCGCTGATGGAAGCAGCCAAATATGCTTCTCTCGGACAGATAACCCAGGCACTTTTTGAAGTGGGCGGACAATATCGCAGAAATATGTAAACAGCTTTAATACAGGCTTATATCATATTGATATACCAAACCCAGTACGGTTACTATCATGTATAAAATCGTCAGCGGAAAACCGATTTTAAAATAGTCTTTGAAATTATACCCTCCCGGCCCGTAAACCATTAAGTTGGTTTGATAGCCGATTGGCGTCAAAAAGCTGGCGGCGCCGGCAAAAGCAACCGTGAGGATAAAAGGTTTAGGGTTAATGCCTAATTCCAGTGCCATACTAACAGCAATGGGAAAAATGAGTGCCACGGCTGCTTTGTTGGTAATAAACGAACCCAGCAAATTGGTTATCAAAAAAATGCCTACTAAAACCCCAATGATGCCAAAAGGCCTGAAAATACCAAAGGCAAAGTCAGCAAACACTCCTGCCACTCCCGACTTGATCATGGCAGTGCCCAATGCCAGTGAAAGTGCGATAATCAGGAGAAGGTTAAAGTCGATGCTTTTAGCAATGTCCTTGGGTGATACAACCCTGAGTAATGCCACTAAAAGCACCAGCGCAAGAATAGCCGTAAACAATTTCACAAAACCTAAAGCCGAAGCAATAATGGCAATCAAAGTGCCTCCAATAAGGACAAACTGCTTATAAAATGGTTGTTTCTTGAGTTCGCGCAGGCGGCTGATGATATAAAAATCGTGGGCATCCATGGCACGTTGTTCAAAGTCCTGACCGGCAACCAACAGCAGCACATCGCCTGCAGCAAGTTTCACATCGCCCAATGTACCCGAAACCCTTTCGCCATTGCGATGAACAGCAATAATGGCAGCATCATACTTCGCTCTGAAATTGGAGGTACGCGCTGTTTTTGAAATGAGGGTAGAATTATAGCTAATCACTACTTCAATGATGCTGGTTTGTCGTTTACGGGCATACATGCCCAGTTGCGAGAGCCGTAAGCCACTTCGCGAAGCCACCATCTCAGAGATTGAATCCGTTTCGCCGGCATACAATAACACGTCTTCTTTACGCAAAATTGTTTCGGGTGTGATTGGATTCAGGGATTTTCCATCACGTAAAACTTCGACCAACAAAAGTCCGTTAATCGTCTTTAACCCTGATTCCTCCAGTGTTTTGCCGTCATACTCTGCATCATTGGCAATGCGTACCTCTGCAATGAACTCACGGTTTTGCATTTCCAGGTTTTCGATGGCATGTTTCTTCTCGGGCAGCAAGGCATTGCCAAAAAGAATCAGGTACAACACTCCAATTACAATCATTACAACACCTACCAGCGTGAAATCAAATATTTCGAGTGGCTCAAGATTCCCAACGATATACTGATCTGTAACCATACCGGCCACCACAAGGTTTGTTGAAGTACCAATCAGCGTGGCTGTGCCACCAAGGATGGCTGCATACGACAAGGGAATCAACAATTTGGAAGGAGCAATGCCGTTTTTCTTGCTCCAGCTACTCACATAAGGCATCATAATGGCCACCAGTGGTGTGTTATTCAAAAATGCCGAAAATCCGGCAACGGTTAGCGTCATGCGGGCCATAAAACTACGATAGGTTTTTGCCTTCGAAAAGGTGCGGTCGAAAAGCCTGTCGAGCAAGCCGCTACGCCGGATAATATCTCCCAAAAGAAGCAGCATCACCACAACAGCAATTTGTTCGTTGGCAAAACCAGATAAAATTTCCTGCGGAGTGATTACCTTAAAAACACCCAAAATCGCTATGCCAATCATAAAGGTAAATCCGGGTCCAATCTTATTCAGATACAAGGATACAATCAAAAAAATAATGATCGCAATTACGATATACCCCTCAAAACCAAGCATTATAGCGGTTAATGTTTCAGTTAATCATGATTAAATATTGTGCTAAATTAATTTAGCCTGACGAGATTAGCAAATATTAAATTATGCCTAATCCAGCGTATGAATCGCCCAATCAGGAAATACAGAGAGGTCGATATCAAAAACAATTGTACCCCAAAACAGCATCATCAAACTTACAATTATAACACCTAACAGATTTAATATCAATCCATTCATAGCCATCTGCTTCATGCTAATCCTGCCTGAGCCAAACACAATGGCATTGGGTGGGGTGGCCACAGGCAACATAAATGCCATTGAGGCAGATAGCGTTGCCGGAATCATCAGCAATAGTGGATTAAGCTCTGTATGTATGGCTATTCCGGCCAGTACCGGAAGAATCATTTCGGTGGTTGCGGTATTGGAAGTGAGCTCGGTTAAAAATGTCATCATAAAAGCAATACCGGCTATGATAAACCAAATGGGATAATCGGCCACAAACTCCAACTGGCTGCCAAACCAAAGCGATAAGCCTGATTCTTTAAAACCTGAGGCCAAGGCAAAACCACCACCAAAAAGCAATAAAATCCGCCAGGGCAACATACGAGCAGTTGGCCAGTCGAGCAAGGCTCCCTTGGCTGATCGGGATGGCCACAAAAACAAAACCAATGCCATCATGGTAGCTACAGTTCCATCTGTAATAAGTTCGGGTTTAGGAAATAAGCCGCTCCATCCAGGAATTACAATCCAGCCAAAATCAAGCTCTGCCCTAAAAATCCATAGCAAGGCCATCAAACAAAAAACCAGAAAAACGGCTTTTTCCTCTGAGGATATTCTTCCTAATTTCTTGAGTTCATCATGGAAAATATCCGATTTCAACTGTTGATCTTTGTCTTGTTTTCCAAAAACAACTAACAGAAAAACCCAAATAACTACTAACATACTAAATGCCAGTGGCAGCCCAAAAATAAACCAGCTGGCAAAGGAAAGCTCCGGAGCATCAGGAAAATAAATATGAAAAATCCGGCTAAAAGACAGATTTGGAGGTGTGCCAACAAGGGTTGCCATCCCTCCGGTAGAAGCACCATAAGCCACACCCAAAAGCAAGCCAATACCAAGCCTGCTTGTTTTGCCACTTTGTTGCTCCAGCTGATCGATCACCGAAACAGCGATAGGAAGCATCATCATGGCAGTGGCCGTATTGGAAATCCACATACTCAGAAAAAAAGAGGCAAACATAAATCCCAGTAGAATACTTGTCGGTTTTACTCCAGTGAAGCGCAGGATGTTCAAAGCAATGCGCTTGTGCAGATTCCAGCGTTGCATGGCCAGTGCCACCATAAAACCGCCCATAAACAAAAAGATCACATCATTGAAATAGGTGGCTGCCACATCTTTCCCGTTCATGATGCCTAAAAGCGGGAAAAGTGCAACCGGCAAAAGAGAGGTAACAGCCAGCGGAATAGCTTCGGTGATCCACCACACCGCCATCAATATCGCCACCACAAGCGTATGGGTCATTTCCGGACGTTCAGGATCCAGCTCAACAAAAAACAACAAATAAAGGCTTAGGACAGGTGCTACAACGAAAGCAATAATTTTGCCGGTATTCTTCAAAATTTAACGATTTGAATATCACAAATCTAATGCATGAAAAATTGAAAAACAATCTATTTTTTCTCCTGATTAAAAATTTGTGTTTGCAACTTGATGCTATTCTCGTGAACGAGCTCAAGCAAAAGCAACAAAAACTCCCTGTCGAGACCCATATTTGTTCCAATTGCCAGGCGGTCTTCGATGATGTGTTTCCAGCGTTTGAGCTGAAGAATGGTAATGTTGTTTTCCTTTTTGTAAGCTCCAATCTCGCTAACTACCTCCATCCGGCGAGCCAGCAGTTGGATCAGTTCACCGTCAAGCTTGTCAATTTCGGTTCGTAACTCCTCCAGCTTATGCTGAAAATCGATGCTTCCGGTTCGTTCTCTTACAATCAAAGAGGCAAGCATTGCTTTGAGACTGGCAGGTGAAATCTGCTGATCAGCATCCGTAAGTGCTTTTTCAGGATTGAAATGACTTTCGATCATCAGGCCGTTTGTTTCCAGATCAAGTGCTTTTTGGGCCACAACCTGAAGCAAATCGCGCCTGCCGGTAATATGACTGATATCCGTTATCACCGGTAAGGCAGGCAACAATCTCCTTAATTCAATTGGAATTTCCCACATGGGGGCATTGCGGTAAGGCGACTGTTTAAAATAGTGAAATCCACGATGTATGGCGGCCAACCTGTTGATGCCGGCTTTGTGAATACGCTCAAGTGCTCCCATCCACAATTTGATATCAGGCGTTAAAGGGTTTTTAACCAATACCGGCACATCCACTCCTTTGAGGGCCTCGGCCAGCTCCTGCACCGAAAAAGGATTTACCACTGTACGCGCACCAATCCAAAACATATCAATACCGTGCTTCAAGGCCAATTCGATGTGACGCGGACTAGCAACTTCCGTAGTAAGCTGCAAGCCCGTTTCAGCTTTTAATTCTTTCATCCATTTAAGGCCTTCTTCGCCGGCACCCTCAAATCCATCAGGACGGGTACGAGGCTTCCAGATGCCGGCACGAAAAACCTTCACCTGCGACAAACGCACCAGCTGACGACCTGTTTCCAACACCTGCTCACGCGATTCGGCACTGCAGGGGCCTGCAATAACAAAAGGCTTATCATCCTGTGGAAGCCATTGAATTAATTTGTTCAACCTGGGAGAAGGGCTCATACGATAGGCTTAGTCGAAAAATAAATTTTTGCAAAGTTATCATTAAACAGCTTTGAAGGGGTTTTGTTGGCAAGAACAGCTTAAAATCTCTGTTTAGAACCTTAAAAGAAGGTCTCTTTAAATCCCCCAAAATCAAACTATTAAACAAATTCCACTGCTATTCAGCTAAAATTTCGTTTTTTTGCAGCCTGAAATAGCCCTCAAAACTCAGAAATAGTGAAAAGAACAGAAATCAAAGCAGCCTTGCAGATGCAAGACCTCGAACATGAGATCAACGTAAAAGGCTGGGTACGTACCAAACGCGGCAGTAAAAACGTTGCATTTATCGCCTTAAATGATGGCTCCACCATTCATAACCTGCAATTGGTGGTGGATCTGGAGCAGATTCCGGAAGAAAAACTGGCACTGATGCACACCGGTGCGTCTGTTTCGGCAAACGGCAAACTGGTTCCTTCAACAGGAAGCGGTCAAAACCTCGAAATGGCTGTTACTGCCATTGAGTTGCTTGGCGAAGCCAATCCCGATTTCTACCCCTTACAGCCCAAAAAACATTCACTTGAATTTCTGCGCGAAAAAGCACATTTACGTTTTCGTACCAATACCTTCAGTGCAATTACCCGTTTGCGCCATGCCATGATTTTTGGCATTCATAAATTCTTCAACGACAGGGGTTTCTACAATATCCATTCGCCCATCATCACCGGTTCGGATGCCGAGGGAGCCGGAGAAATGTTTCAGGTGACCACCCTCGATCTTGAAAAACTTCCACGCAATGAGGATGGCAGCATCAATTTTGAAGAAGATTTCTTTGGTAAGGCTGCTAATCTTACTGTTTCCGGACAATTGGAAGCCGAGCTGGCGGCACTGGCCATGTCGAAGGTTTATACTTTTGGTCCTACTTTTCGCGCCGAAAACTCCAATACCTCGCGCCACCTGGCTGAGTTTTGGATGATAGAACCCGAAGTGGCTTTCAACGATATACACGATAATATGGATCTGGCCGAGGAGATGCTGAAATACCTGATCCGGTATGCCCTCGACAATTGTGCCGACGACCTGGCTTTCCTGAGCAAACGCCAGCAGGACGAAGAGAAAAACAAAAAAGCTGAGGAACGCTCGATGGAGCTCATCGAAAAACTTCAGTTTGTACTCACAAATCCTTTTGAAAGAATTTCATACACCGAAGCAATTGATATCCTCAAAAATTCAAACCATAACAAAAAAGGGAAATTCCAATATCCTATCGAAAAATGGGGTGCCGATCTGCAATCGGAGCACGAGCGTTATCTGGTCGAAAAACACTTTAAAAAACCCGTAATACTTACCGATTACCCAAAGGAAATCAAGGCTTTTTATATGAAGCAAAATGATGATGGCAAAACCGTTCGTGCGATGGACGTGCTCTTCCCGGGAATTGGAGAAATTATTGGCGGTTCGCAGCGTGAGGAGGTGTACGACAAGCTGCTTCAGCGTATGAACGAAATGCATATCCCCCTGGAATCGATGTGGTGGTTTTTGGAAACGCGCAAATTTGGCACTGTTCCGCATGCAGGTTTTGGTCTCGGATTTGAGCGCCTGATGTTGTTTGTGACCGGCATGGGCAACATCCGTGATGTAATTCCTTTTCCCAGAACACCTTACAATCTGGAGTTTTGATTGGAAATTCGTTTGCTAAGGATATTTTCAGCCAAAATAAGCTAAACAAAGAACTATTTCTTTCTTGAAACAGTAAACTCGACGAGTTTTTTTAATGCGTCAAGAGATTCACTTTTAGGCAATCCCTCCAGCTGCTCTAGTGCCAGATCGATGTATTCCTGCATCTTTTGCTCGGCATAACTGATGCCTCCGGCCTGTTGCACCTTTTGAATAAGTGTTGCTACTTTTTCGGCTTTGTCGCCATGCCGTTTAACCGTATGGATGATCTGACGCTTTTCGATAAAACCGGATTGGTTAAGCAAATAAATCAGCGGAAGGGTCATCTTACGTTCTTTAATATCAATTCCACTGGGTTTTCCTGTTGCGCTATCCAGTTGATAATCAAAAATATCATCCTTAATCTGAAAAGCGATTCCCACATGGGTGCCAAACAGCCTCATCCTTTCAATTGTTTCCGGATCAGCACCTGCCGAGGCAGCTCCCACCGCACAACATGAGGCGATGAGCGAAGCCGTTTTTTTGGTGATGATCTCAAAATAAACCGGCTCTTCAATATCCATCCTTCTGGCTTTTTCAATCTGAAGCAATTCGCCTTCACTCATGGCTTTCACGGCCTCTGAAACAATTTTAAGCAATTCGAAATCACCATGATCCAGGGCCAGCAACATGCCGCGCGAAAGCAAAAAATCGCCCACCAGCACCGAAATTTTGTTTTTCCACAAGGCATTGATCGAAAAAAAACCCCGGCGTTCGTTGGAGTCGTCCACCACATCATCATGCACCAGTGTGGCAGTGTGTAAAAGTTCGATAAGGGTTGCAGCACGATAGGTAGAATCGTTGATTCCGCCGTTTATCGAAGCCGATAGCAGCACAAACATTGGCCGCATCTGCTTGCCTTTGGTTTTTACGATGTATCGGGTTATCTTGTCGAGCAGGCCAATGCGCGAACGCATACTTTCCTTAAAAACCTGCTCAAAATGATCCAGTTCTTTGCTGATCGGTTTTTTGATCTGATCCAAATTCGACATGCTTTTGCGCTTCTGTAGGTTAACAAACGGCCTGATGGCAAAGGTAAAACAAATTAAAAGAAAGCATGTTCAGAAGCATTTTTGATTTCTGGGCTAATTCTGTTAATATTTTCACAATTATTTCATTTCCGTCCTGTGCTTTCTCAATTTTTGTCGTAATTTTGTACTCCGAAAGGGATTAAAAGCCTGTAAATCCGATACAAAGCAAAAGTGCTCTAATTCGGACAGCTTAAAAATCTCAACATTAACTAATATGATAAATTATGGAGAAGCAGGGAAAAAAGCTGTTTGCTGATTTTCAGCCGGTTTCCACCCAACAATGGGAAGAGCAATTGATGAAAGACCTCAAAGGAGCCGACTATGCTAAAAAACTGATCTGGAAAACCAACGAAGGTTTTGATGTGAAACCTTATTATCGTTCAGAAGACCTGAAATCTATCGGATGGTTGAAAGCACTGCCTGATATGTTCCCATTTGTCAGAGGAACCAAAGTCAAGGGCAACGACTGGCTGGTGCGTCAGGATTTACAGGTTGACAACATCAAAGCCACCAACGAAAAAGCCCTGGATATATTGATGAAAGGTGTGGATTCGCTGGGTTTTGAATTGGGTTGCAACAAACGTTATACGCTCGAAGATATTGAGCTGCTGCTTAAGAATATCCGTGCAGATATTGCAGAACTCAACTTCAACCGAACGCCCATGCATCTTGAGCTGGTCGAAATTATCGAGAAACTCGTTATAAAATACAATCGTCCGTTAGATGCCGTAAAGGTTTCAGTGAACTATGACCCCCTTGCCCGACTTTTGCGCAGAGGCATCTGGTACAAAAATGAAGAAGCTGATTTTGAAACAGCTTTTCAGCTGATCAAAGCCTCCAAAAACCTGTCTCAGCTACGCGTGATTGGTGTAAACGGCCATATCTTCACCAATGCCGGTGCCACCATAGTGCAGGAAATGGCATACACGCTGGCTCTTGCTTCAGAATACCTGACCAGGCTTACCGACAAAGGTTTGTTCATTGGAGAAATCAGTCCACGCATCAAATTTAACCTGGCTGTTGGCTCCAATTATTTTATGGAGATTGCCAAGCTAAGGGCTTACCGCTTGCTCTGGGCCAATATCACCAATGCATACGGCCTTAACGATGCCAATAATGGCAAGATGAAAATGCACCTGACCAATGCCACATACAACCTGAGTGTGTACGATCCTTATGTAAATATGCTGCGTACCACCACCAGTAGTATGTCGGCCATTTTGGGCGGAGCCGATTCGCTTACCGTACAGCCTTTTGATGTACCATTCGAAACGCCTACAGCCTTTGCCGAACGTATTGCCCGCAACCAACAGCTGATCATCAAAGAAGAATCCTATTTTGATAAAGTGGCCGATCCTGCTGCCGGCTCCTATTATGTGGAATCGCTAACCGATTCGCTGATTAAAGCAGCCTGGGAATTATTTCTGGAAATACAGAAAAAAGGAGGGTATCTGGCTGCCGTAAAAACAGGCTTCATCCAGCAACAAATCAAAGAAGCAGCCCAGAAAAAGGATATGCAGATTGCCACCCGACGCGAAGTCATATTGGGAACCAATCAATATCCCAATACCAGCGAACAATTGAAACAAGATTTTCATCCAGAAATTTTTGAGGCTGACGACCGCCGCAGCGAATCCGCACTTGTTGAGACCATCGTGAATTACAGGGGTCCGCAAGCCTTCGAAAGATTGCGTTATCAAACAGACCTCTTTAGTCGTCAAAACAAACGTCCAAAAGTGTGGATGCTCACCTATGGCAATTTGGCGATGCGTAAAGCCAGAGCAGGTTTTGCTTCCAATTTCTTTGGATGCGCAGGCTATGAAATACAGGACAATGCCGGGTTTGCCAGCATCGAAAAAGGAATCGAAGCTGCAAAAGATTCAGGTGCTGAAATTATAGTGCTTTGCAGTTCTGATGAAGAATATACTGATACTGCCCTCAAAGCCTTTGAAGCATTGCATCCAAATCAAATCGTGGTGATTGCAGGTTATCCAATGCCTTTGGCCAACGAACTGAAAGCTGCCGGAATGGAACATTTTATCCATGTGAAAAGTAATCTGCTCGAAACCCTAAAGCAATTCCAGCAATTGTTGGGCATTGAAAAACACTAATCAGAAAGGAGCTTTTTATGAAACCGAATTTTAAAAATATAA
>JAQVGO010000065.1 GCA_028696715.1 Bacteroidales bacterium | reverse complement strand
AATCCTCGGCAATCGGTGCATTAAAAACCCTTTCCTTGCCAAACTCCTGCTGCATGCCCTTGGTTACATTAAAAATGCCGCCTTTGTCTTTGTTGGCAACATCCTGTCCCCAAATGTAGGTGTCAGGATTTTTGCGGAATTCGTCTTTGAGCGTTTCGTTGAGTGCCTGAATAAACTTCATCGGCTTGCCTTTTGTTCCATCGTGCAGACCTTCGGGATATTTTTCTGCTTTGTAAGCTTCGGGTAAAACAAAGTCGAAAATGCTGTCAGGACTTGGGTCAGCAGCTTTGATCACCTTTTTATGTGCAGCAGAAATGGTCTTTTTGGCTTCTGCATCCAGTGCATCAAGTTCGTCTTCGGTAAATTTGCCTGAATGAATCAGCTGCACCCTGAAACGCACCAGCGGGTCGCTCAGGCTCACGCAATGTCTTTCGTTATCATCCCGATAAAGCTCGTGGCGATCTGAGTTGGAGTGCGAATGGATACGCACACAATTGGCGTGAACAATTACCGGTTCGCCATGCTTTTCGATATGCTCGCGTGCTTCGTACATGGCATTCATCGAATTAAACACGCTTTTGCCGTCGCAATAGATGATTTTCAAATTGCGGATACCGCGGTAGTTTTCTGCAGCACGGCGGTTGGCCGACTGGTCTTTTTGTGGCACAGAAATTCCGTATTGGTTATCCTGAAACACAAAAAGTACAGGCAGTTTTTCGTTCGAAGCACCATTGATGGCTTCAAATACATATCCTTCTGAAGTGGAGGATTCGCCCTGTGAACTGATGGCAATGCCTTTGGCGTCATAGCGTTTTATTCCTCTTGCTGTTCCAACAGCATGAAGGGTATGATTACCGGTGGCTGAGGAAACGTTTTGAATGTTCCATTCGGGTTTGGCAAAGTGATTCGACATATGACGACCACCACTGGCCGGATCATCGGCTTTGGAAAGACCATTCAGGATGATCTCCTCGGCAGTGAGGCCTGCCGAAATCGCGGTAAGCATATCACGATAGTAAGGAAACAGAAAGTCTGTTTCGCGGTTAAAAACCTGGCCGATAGCGAGCTGAATACCATCATGACCGGCATAAGGGGCATGATACGACCAGCCAAGTGCCTGCTTAAGATAATTAGGTGCTTTCTCATCAATCTGACGGCCAAGGGTCATCAGACTATACCACTTTTTAAGGGTTTCCTTGTCCGTATTGTCTAGGGTAAATTTTCTTTTCTGTGTCATTATCAATGATTTGGGCTTAACAAGCTTTATTTTTCAGCGTTTGCAAAAGTACAATTTTTAAATAATTTTTAACCGATCTAAATAACTTCAGGCGTTTGTTGCTTTGCAAACGGTTGAACTTTATTAAAGTTGATCAATATAATTCATCATATAAACAACAAGCATGAATGGAAAAGGGTTCAATGCAGTTTAATTTTTAAAAGCCTTTCAATAGTTTTTAATCAATGGAACTCAGATGTCGGTTTGACAAAAAATATTCTCTAAACCAATTAAAACTTTCTGATTCATGAATAAAAATTCCGGGATTTGTTTTGGATTATTTGAAATAAATGGGTATGTTTGCAACCAACAGCAAAGCATCATTAACCAATGTATCTGACAATCAACGTATTACCCCCCCCGTTCTAATTCTGGCATTTTGCTACGAATTCCGGTTACTACATTTACTTAAGCCTTGGTTTTATGTGTTTTCATGTTCGGTTTTGTTTTGTCGACAATTTATACCTTATTGCACAACAAAATATATTTTTTGGTTGGGGAAGAATAAGTTCGATCGAATTGTGCCACTTTAGTAGTTTATTACTGAGGTGGCCTGTATAATGTCAATTATATCGAATTAATAAATTTAATATCAATATCTTATGAAAAAATTAGTAGCAAGCATTTTGTTTTTATCCTTTCTATCGATCGGAATTCCAAAAATAACTAAAGCTGCCGCCGAACCGTGTGCAACAGTTATTCTGTGCGACACATATATAACAGTTTGTAATGCCGAAGATATCACAGACTGGATTGCAATATTATGTAATAAAAATGAAAATTAGTTTGAATTGGTTTTAGCAGGGAGTTAATTCTCCCTGCTGAAATTTCTTCAATATTTAATAAGATAATATTAATGATTATGAAAAAACACAATCTGTATAAAATTCAAATTTTGTTTATACTTTTTCAAATAATTCACTATTCTGGCTTTAGTCAATTTTTCGATCACCCATGCAAGGTAATTGATACCACAAACCTCTATGTCGTTTATAATCTAATCTGGAAGCAAGACACAAACGATCTTCAAACTGTTAATAGTGAGGAAATGATTCTTTTTATAGGTAGAGAAAAGAGTAAGTTTATGAGTTATAATCAATATCGATTTAATGAAGCCGGTCGAATAGCAGAACGGGAAGGTAAGCTTTCGGCGTTTTTGAATGAAGAAACAATAAAAAGTTTTAATGCCAAGCTTACTTATCAAATTTACAAAAACTTTCCACAAGAAAGCTATACTTATACGAAAAGGATCATGCCTACAAATTTTGTTTATGAGGAGCCACTAAGCATTTATCAATGGGAATTTTGTGAACTTACTGATACAATTGGAGAATTTGTTGCACATTGTGCACTGACCGATTATGGAGGAAGGAAGTGGGTCGCATGGTACACTCCTGAAATACCTATCAATGAGGGTCCATATAAATTTAAGGGGTTGCCTGGTCTTATCATCAAACTGCATGATGAACTTAATCATTATGTTTTTGAACTTAATCGCATAGAACGTCCTGAGGGAACACACTTAATTGAATATGAGGATAAGGACTGGATAAAAACTGACCGGGTTACTTTTTTACAAGCAGAAAGTAATTTCAGACATGATATTATTAATCGAGTTAAAGATGCGGGTGGGAATAGCCAGACACAGCAAGTAGCAGCAAGAAGCATGATGAAACGCAATAATCCTATTGAATTGGAGTAGTTTAGATTATAGTCTTGCATTTAAAACTATGCTTATGTTCACATTATCGCTTTTAAAACTGCATAACATATTATCAATCAAATTGATTTGGTGCTTTATTCTGGCAGGAAACAATTTAAATGCCCAATATTTCGATTTTCCATATCAAGTCCTGGACAGCTTCAATCTTAAAATTACTTATACGATTACATGGAAGGAAGACACCAATAATCTGGAACGTATTAGAAGCGAAAAAATGATATTAATGGTTGGCAGTGAAATAAGTAAGTTTATGAGTAAAAATTTTTATGAATATAAAAACATCGGACGGAAAGCCGAAAGAGCAGGGCAACTGCAAGAATTTATGGACAAAAATGAATACCAAAACTACCGAACCCGCTTTTCTTACCAAATATTGAAGAATTATCCCATGGGAAGTTATACCTATTTCAATAAAGTGCTGCCCGATTTCATGCAATATACTGAACCTATTCAGATAATTCAATGGGAGTTGTTGGACGAAACCGACAGCATTGGAGATTATCCGGCACAGAAAGCCAGATGCTCTTACGGCGGCAGAGAATGGATTGCCTGGCACACCAATAGCATACCAATAAATGATGGCCCATATAAGTTTCAAGGATTGCCCGGATTGATCATCAAAATAAATGACAAAAATGAACATTATGTATTTGAAATGGATGCCATAGAACGCTATGAACAATACTTTGACATTGAATTAGAGGACCGGGAGTGGATCAAGACTACAAGAGAAAATTTTCTTAAAGCTGAACAGAATTTCAGACACGATATTTTGAGCCGGGCAAAAGATGCAGGAGCCAATGTGGTTTCTCAGCAAACGGCCTACCGGAATATGTTGAAGAAGAATAATCCGATAGAATTTTAAGCACCAACAGAATGCGAAAATGGATTGTAATTGGTTTCACCCTTGCTTTAGTTGCTTTCCGGCTGCAATCTTCTTCGCAAACGCTAATTTCAGGTAAAGTAACCGACACTTTAAACAAGCCGCTCAGGGATATCAATGTGATGGTTTATCCAAAGCATAGCGGCATTTTAAAAGCATACGCCATTACCGATCAGAATGGCAGGTATGTGGTTGAGGTAAATTTGGAAACCGACAGCCTCGATCTGCTGCTTAGCTCGATTCACTTTGAACGTATTAAACTAACGATACCCAATCAAACCCAAAAACTTGATTTTTCTTTAAAGCCCGACACCAAATTACTGGAAACCATTACAGTAAAGGCAAATCCGATAGATCAAAATGGCGATACGATAAGCTATTTAATTGAGCAATTCAAGGGACGTGAGGATCAAACCATCGAAGATGTGCTCAAGAAACTGCCAGGTATTGAAGTAGAAGAAAGCGGAAAAATACTCTATCAGGGCTTACCCATCAATAAATTCTATGTGGAAGGACTGGATTTGACAGACGGCCGCTATGCCATGATCAGCAGCAATTTGCCACACGAGTCGGTGTCAACTGTTGAAGTTTTCGAAAAGCATCAGCCCATCCGTATCCTGGAAGATCGGGTGTATTCGCAGCAAGCGGCCCTCAATATCAAACTGAAAAATAAAACCGCTTATACCGGAAGTGGCAAAATTGGCTCAGGCTTTGAGCCCTGGCTGTGGGATGTGAAATTTACACCAATGCTTCTGAGCAATAAAATGCAACTTCTGGCTTCGTATCAATCCAACAATACCGGCGATGATGTTTCGAGGCAGATCAACAGATTTGCCCGGGCCAATAAAGCTGTTTTCCCTTTCCAACCTTCTGAAACGTTAAGCCTGTTTGATTTGTCTGATCTGGAACAATATGCTGGTCTTGACACAAAAAGATACCTCGACAACCAGATTCACCTTTCCAACATCAACGTCTTAATCCCGCTTAAAAAAGACCTGCAACTACGGGCAACGGTTTTTTATGTGAATGATCTGCGCAGAAACCAAAGTTTTGAAGATAGAACTTACTATTTACCGGAAGACACCATTCGCCTTTTTCAGGATTATAAGCGAAAACAGACCAGTCGTTACTGGCATGGCACCTTTGATTTGAACCGCAATACAAGCCATAATTATCTCAAAAACAAAACATCCTTCACCCTGCAAAAAGAAATTTTTCATGATAGGATTTTAAATGAAACAGATACGATAAAACAATATGCTACAACACCTTACAGCAGTTTTTCGAATACCTTAAACTCCATTTTTAAGTCCGGAAAAAACCTGATAGAATTTCAATCCCTGATACAATACGATCAGGGCCCTCAGGAACTTTCTGTTGCTCCGGGACCATTTGAAGCAATTATCAATAGCAACAAATTTTACGATACGGCTTTTCAATCTGCTACTCTCCGGCGTTTTTATGCTGATCATTTTGTGGGCAGCAATCTTAAATGGAAGCGTTGGATTTTTTCAATAAGGTTTGGTTTTGCCCTTCGGCTGCAAACACTTCAATCCAAGCTGGAAATCAATAGTAACGGTGAACAGACTGAGGCAGGAGATTCTTTTCAAAATCAATTAGACGCCCATCAGTATCAAATTTATACTATTCCAGCCTTGCAATATAAATTCAAAAGACTTCGAGTTTCTGTTGATTGGCCATTGAATATGCAACAGTTTAAACTCCAGGACGCTAGCTTCAATACTTCAAAAAGTGTTTCAAAACTATTACAGGCTCCCAAACTTAGCATAAACTATAATTTTGGAGGCTTCTGGGATGTGAATGCCTCCTGGTATTACTTGCAAAGGTTAAGCGATCCGGACAATTTTTATTTTGCTTATATGTTGAAGAATTACCGGGAATTGATTAAAACAGAGGCATTTTTTCAGCAAACCAATCAACAGATTGCTTCGGCATCACTTTCTTATCGAAACGCCATAACAGCATTCTTCAATACGCTTTCGTATGTTTTTGTTCAGCGACAAATGAGTCTGACCTACAGCACCCAACTACAAGAAAACGGTTCATTTATCGTAACAGCACTTGAATTACCAAACACTTCTCAATCACACAATATTCAATTCAGGTCCAGCAAATATATCCACGCCTTAAAATCATCGCTTAGCTTGAACACTTCTTTTATGCTCAACAAAGGGAAAACCCTTGTGAATAACGAATCGTTTGATGCAGTGACGATGCAATACAACCTGAGCCCCGAAATATTTTACCAGACCACAACCTGGCTGAACTTCAACTACAAAATTCATCACAATGTGATGAGCTCCTATATAAGCGGTGATTTGAGAAGCCAAATCCGGATGAACCGGCATTATTTTTCGATCAATCTGTTTCCCACCGATCGACATTTGTTGAATTTTAATCTGGAATATTTCAGGTTTGATAATACCGACTACAATTTTGTTGATATGATGTACCGCTATTCCTTTCCAAAGTCTCGATTCAAACTGGAGGCACGTTGGAATAACTTATTGAACAGCAACGACTTTCTAACACAGTACAACTATCAATTTACGGTATTAACAACAACACAAAATCTGCGGCCATCACAGATTCTGATTAGTTTGAGGTTTTCTTTCTAAAAAAATGATCATGGTAATCTGTTGAAATACAGTTAATAAAGAACTATCCATTAAAATGTAATAAAAATAATTTAGTACTAAGTATTGCATAGTACTATAAGTCATTATATCTTTGCCGCATGAATACCGAGAAAAACATTTCACAAATGCGCAAGGGTGTGCTCGAATTGTGCATCCTTTCGGTCATCGGCAAGCGCGACGAGGTGTATGCTTCCGATATCCTGCACGAGCTAAAGCAGGCACAACTGATTGTGGTAGAGGGCACTTTGTATCCCTTGCTCACCAGGCTCAAAAATGACGAACTCCTCAGCTATCGCTGGGAGGAATCCAAATCGGGCCCGCCCCGCAAATATTACCAACTTACAGCAAAAGGTCACGAACTCCTCCATTCGCTCAAATCCGGATGGAACGAACTTGTTGCCGCCGTTGAGCAGCTTATTGAAACATCAAAAAAAACTAAAAACCTTTAAGCAATGAAAAAAACATTCACCATAAATCTGAGCGGCCTGATCTTCCATATTGATGAAGATGCTTATGAACTTTTGCAGGCTTATCTGGAAAAATTGAAAGAGCACTTTGCGGGAATTGAAGGGCAGGAGGAAATTGTTACTGACATTGAAACCCGTATGGCCGAATTGCTACAAGAACGCCTGGGCAGCGAAAAACAAGTGGTTAGTGCTGTCGATGCCAGATACGTGATTGATCAGCTTGGCCAACCTTTTGAAATGGATGATGAAAGCAATACGACCGAAACTGCCGGTCAAACTTATCGCAGAACATCCCGTCGGCTGTTTCGCGACCCGGATCACAGCAAGATCGCCGGTGTGGCAGCGGGTTTGGCAGCATATGCAGGGATTGATGTGGTGTGGGTAAGGCTGATTTTTATCTTGTCGCTTTTTGCTTCCGGCGCAGGCTTACTGATTTATATCGTACTCTGGATCGTGTTGCCGGAAGCCCTCACCCATGCCGAAAAACTAGAGATGCGCGGCGATCCCGTTAACATCTCCAATATTGAAAAGTCGGTACGCAAAGAAATGAATGAAGTATCTGACCGGTTGGGAAAAGCTGCCAAACATGCTTCGGACACTATAAGCAGGCATACCCCTGTTAGTCGTAACTTTTTCAATCGCTTATTTGTTGCTTTCGGACAGGTCTTTATGGCACTTTTCAAAGTTTTTGGGGTAGTATTGGGCATTGGTCTCATCTTTGGCGGCTTAAGCATGATCACAGCACTGATCGCCGGTATTATCGGGTACGAAAGTGTGGGCTGGCTCATCGAATCGGAAGAGTTCAGGCTATCGCCCCTGCTGATTGGAGATTTGATTTTTGGCAGCGAATCAGTTGCCAGTTTGGCCGGCCTAAGCATCAGCCTCATTCTTTTCATCCCGCTCATCCTCCTGGTTTATGGCGGCCTCAAACTGGTTTCGGCCGGCCGTTTCAGCATTGGCAACTTCACCCTGGTGAGCTTCACAACCTGGATTGTTTCCTGGTTTGTGTTGTTAGGCCTTGGAGTGAGTACAGCCATGAACTTCAGGCAGGAAGCGCGTGAAGAAAACACGATTGCAGAAACCTGGCTACCAGAAGGACAAACACTGTTCATCACTTCTGATCAGCTCCTTACACCCGCTTTAAGTCAGGAAGCCATGATGATTGATGATGAGATCATTTTACTGGTAGATAAAAACACTGACCGGCTGCTGACCTTTCCACAGCTTAGGTTCGTGCCCTCATCTGATTCGCTGGTAAGGATCAGGCAACGCGTCTCGGCCAGAGGCAGAACTATCGAAGAAGCCGAAACACGCAAATTCAATATGACCTATGATGCCCGAATAGAACAAAACAATCTGATACTCCCTATGCTTTACAGCTTTCCTGTTGAAGATCTGATACGGGCGCAGGAATTGAGATTGACCATCGAAATCCCGAAAGGAAAACAAGTACGTTTCGACAAAATGCTCTATAACGAAGATCTGCCCGAACATCGCAACTATCGCTATTTTAAACGTTATGCCGGAAAAACCTGGCTGATGAAGGAACAAGGTTTAACCGAGCTGAGATAAGATTTGTATCTTTGCAGGAGATCGAATATTTCACAACATTTTATGGACAAGAACCTGAAGATAGAAATTCGTAACCTGCGGATTGAAGATTACCGTGACTTAAAAAGCTCAATGATTGAGGCTTATGCCGATTGGGAAGATTCTCATTGGACAGAAGAACATATTAGCAAACTGCTCGAAATTTTTCCCGAAGGACAAATTGGTGCTTTTGTAAATGGAAAAGTTGCCGGGAGTGCACTTTCGTTAATTGTGGACTACAATAAGTATGGTGACGATCATACTTATGAGCAAATTACTGCAAATACTACCTTTACAACGCACGACAAAGATGGTGATGTATTATATGGCATTGATGTTTTTGTCCATCCAAACTATCGCAATCTCAGGCTTGGCAGACGATTGTATGATGCACGCAAAGAGCTGTGTGAGCAGCTGAACCTGCGCGCAATTATTGCCGGCGGTCGCATCCCGAATTACAGCAAGGTTTCTGATGAGATAAGTCCGAAGGAATATATCGGCAAAGTGAAGCGCCGGGAGCTTTATGATCCTACGCTGAGTTTTCAGCTGGCCAATGATTTTCACGTCAAAAAGGTGCTTAAAAACTATTTGTCCGGCGATCAGTCATCGCTGGAGTATGCAACACTTCTCGAGTGGCTCAATATTTATTATGAAGATAAAAAATCGCTCATCAAAACGCCTAAGCCCATTGTAAGGCTTGGCCTGGTGCAATGGCAGATGCGGCAGTTTGTAAATATTGAGAGTCTTTTTGAGCAAATGGAGTTTTTTGTGGATGCCGTGAGCGATTACCAGAGCAATTTCGCACTTTTCCCGGAGCTGTTCAACGCCCCCTTGATGGCCGCCTACAATCATTTGTCGGAAGCCGAAGCCATGCGCAAACTTGCTGAATATACTGAGCCGCTGCATCAGCGTTTTATGGAGTTTGCAGTGAGTTATAACATCAATATCATTACGGGCAGCATGCCTTTGGTGGAGAATGACAAACTGTATAATGTTGGATTTTTATGCCGGCGCGATGGCAGCTGGGAACGTTACGAAAAGCTTCATATTACGCCTACCGAGACCTCAGCCTGGGGTATGCAGGGGGGCGATCAGGTAAAAGTTTTTGATACGGACAGCGGCAAAATTGGTGTGCTGATTTGCTATGATGTGGAATTCCCTGAATTATCCAGACTGCTTGCTGATCAGGGCATGCAGTTGCTTTTTGTGCCTTTTTTAACGGATACCCAAAACGGTTATATCCGTGTGCGAAACTGTGCCATGGCCCGTGCCATCGAAAATGAGTGTTATGTAGCCATTGCCGGAAGTGTAGGTAATCTGCCCAAAGTAAACAATATGGATATTCAGTTTGCACAGTCGGCGGTGTTTACGCCATCCGATTTTGCTTTTCCAACAAATGGCATCAAGGCAGAAGCCACACCCAATAGCGAAATGACTTTAATTGTGGATGTGGATCTGGATTTGCTCAAGGAGTTGCACAGCTTTGGATCGGTGAGGAATTTAACCGACAGGCGTCGTGACTTGTATGAATTGAAAAATATTAAAAACCCAAACAACAAGCGTTAAACTGCTTCAAATCAGCCCACTTAAAAAGTAAACCTGTGAATGCCGGTCGGGTAATCAGAATTGATGATTTCAAGAATCCGCTCGTAATCTTTTTCTGAATGTACAAAATCCAGTTCGTTGGTATCCAGGATTAAAATGCGCATATCTTGTTGTTGTTTGATATAATCGAAGTAGCCGGCCTGAATTTTCTCGAGGTATTCGTTTTTTATTTGCTGTTCGTAAGAGCGTCCGCGCAGGCGGATATTATGCTGCAGCCGGTCAACATCAAGATAGAGATACACAAAAAGGTCCGGCTTGGGCAGGCTTATGCTGATGAAATTAAAAAAACGAGAAAACAAAGCCAGCTCGTCTTTGGGTAAGGTGTTTTGAGCAAAGATAAGCGATTTCGGAAAGAAATAATCAGCAATGATAAAATCACTGAATAAATCGGGACTGCTTAGCTGCTCTTTCAATTGCTGAAAGCGCGAGGCCATAAACGACATCTCCAGCGGAAAGGCATACTTTTCCTGATCCTCGTAAAACTTAGGCAAAAAGGCGTTGTCTTTGAATTGCTCTAGGATCAGTTTTCCATTAAACTGATTGGCAATACGTTTGGCCAGCGAGGTTTTGCCTGCACCAATGGTTCCTTCGATGGTGATAAAATTATAGCGCATTTCAGTGGCAAATATACAGGCTTTTCGTCTATATTTTATCAGGAATAAGCTTGTAAACTTTGGAATTATCCTGAAGCAATTCAAGCAATTCAAGCTGCGTTTTTTTTAAGACAGGATGCACAAAATCAGGAGCTATTTCGCTAAGTGGCATCAAGGTGAAACGACGGAGGTGAAGGCGAGGATGAGGTATTTCGAGTAGCCTGGTTTCGAGGTGAATGCTAGAATAATACAACAAATCCAGGTCAATGGCACGCGAACTATATTGTGCGTTGGTACGCACCCTGCCCAGCTGCAGCTCAATGGCAAGCAACTTCTCGAGAAGGGTTTCGGGCACCAAAAAACTTTTAATCTGTATGACCTGATTAAGAAACCATTGCTCACTCTCAAATCCCCAGGGAGCTGTTTCGTAAATGGAAGATTGTCTTACAATTTTTCCGCAAATCCTTTCAATTGCCTCTGTGGCTCGCTGAAGCATTTTTTCGCGTTCGCCCTGGTTAGACCCCAACAATATAAATATCTGATCTTCCATGATTTAAATGCTTAGTTAAGCCTTATTTCATCAGCCTCGGCATAACTGCCCGAATAAAGCCTTTGCAAGATTGATTTCAATTTATGATGATAATGCGGATCGGCTGCCCAGCTGCCCGTTAGCTGCTCAATATTTTTCACGCTACCACGTTTTACATAGGCAAAACGGCTGTCAACCAACTCTTTATTCAGCTTTTCTGTTGAAGCATATGCTTTCAGATGTTGAATATGAGCCCTGACGCCTTCTTGCGCATCAGTAAAGCTCAAGCCGGGTTCGCCATTGCCTGTGGCTCCCAAACCACAGTAATTGAACTGGTTTCTGTCCACATCTCCGCCAAACCTCAAAAAACCGGTCTCAAGACACATCTGTACAAAAGCAACATCATGGTTGATGCCTTCGTGCGAAGCTTCGCTAATATACAATGAAACCAATTCGTCCGCATCTCTCAAGCTAAGTGCGGTATTGTGCAGCCACAAAAAACTCATCATCCGTTCTTTACTCAGTTTTCCATGCCCTTCCAGTGTTTCATCCGCCTTGAGATTGCTAAAGTCAAGGATGAAAGCAGAAGCATGAGCCGGCTTATCGAATTTTGGTTTTATTCCGGAGAAAAAAGGAGACTCAGTATGCACATAATGCTTCTCCATCGGATCAGAAATCAGGGCATTCGCACTTTCGGCCAGGTTAGCACTTCCCGTTCCAAGGTTGAGAAGCGTAAGTAATAAAATCAATATCAGGCCTTTAAAAGTTGTGCGGTTCATGCTTGAATGTACTTAAACTGAATCGGCCCAAATGGCAGGGCAGCTCGACAAAGATCAATTTAAGTAGTGTCCGATAAACAAATTGTCGCATATATTTTTTCACATAAATTTGTTGATAAATGATTCCGTTTAATCATGGTTGTATGCTGTATCTAATCATACCTCCGGTTTGTTTTGAAAATTTTATCGAAAATGTACGGTTTTGAACATTTTTAGCTTATTTTTGTGCTTAAACGTGCACTTTTTGGTTTGTTAATACCCTTAACAAAATAGTATAAAACACGTTCTATCAATAATTTATAATATTTTGCATGATTCGTGTTGATGAAAACAATCATCCATTACACACCTAATTAAAATTTACGACAATGAAACAGTTTTTTAAATTTATGTTTGCTTCGTTCCTCGGAACACTTCTAACGCTCTTGCTTGTGGTTTTTATCACAATTGGAACCATTTCAGCCCTGGTTTCGATGGGTGAGAAAAAGCAGGTGAAGCTAAAGGAAAACACCGTATTGCTGGCAAAATTTGATCAGCCGATCTTAGACAGAAGCCCCTTGAATCCTTTCGAAAACTTCGATTTTGCCAATTTCAAACCAAAAGAAATGCTGGGGTTGAACGATGTTCTGAAGAATATTGAAAAGGCCTCCAAAGATCCAAATATCAAAGGTATTTATATGGATTTGAGCGAATTGAATGCCGGCATGGCCACCATACAGGAAATCCGTCAAAAGCTGGTTCAGTTTAAACTTTCCGGGAAATTTATCATCACCTATTCCGAAGGCTACAGCCAGGCAGCTTATTACCTGGCCAGCGTGGCTGATGAGATTTATCTCAATCCGGAAGGCATGATACTGTTTAAAGGACTAAACTCTCAGCTGGCCTTTTTGAAAGGGACACTCGAAAAACTTGAAGTGGAAGCGCAAATCATCCGCGGACCAAACAACAAATTCAAAAGTGCCGTTGAGCCGCTGATGTACGACAAGATGAGCGAAGCCAACCGCGAGCAGATGGAGAAACTTTTAAACTCGGCCTGGGACGAAATAGTAAACGCAGTGAGTCAAAACCGAAATATTCCGGTAACTGAACTCCAACGCATTGCTGACGAACTGGAGCTAAGTAATGCCAATAAAGCACTCGAACTGAAGTTTGTAGATAAATTGCTTTATAAAGATGAGTTACTCGCACTGCTTAAAGAAAAACTGAGCGTGGAAGGCGACGACAAAATCGAGTCGGTTAGTCTGGCCAAATATACCCATGCCAAGGTAGGTGACGAAAAATTGAGCCGTAATAAAATTGCTGTGGTATATGCCCTTGGCGAAATTGGCGGAGGCGAAGGTTCTGAGACCAGTATTGGTTCCGAAAGCATCTCCAAAGCCATCCGCAAAGCCCGCGAAGACGATAAAGTGAAAGCCATTGTGATGCGCGTAAACTCTCCCGGCGGAAGTGCACTGGCTTCGGAGGTCATCCGCAGGGAGGTTGAACTGGCCAAAGCCGAAAAGCCCTTTATCGTTTCGATGGGTGATGTTGCAGCCTCCGGAGGTTATTGGATTTCGACCAATGCCGATTATATCTATGCCGAGCCCACTACTATCACTGGTTCTATCGGTGTTTTTGGAGTGATCCCTTACATGGGTAAGATGTTCGAAAATAAACTGGGCATCACTTTTGATAAGGCCATGACCAATAAAAATGCTGACTTTTTTGATGTTATGGAACCTTTGAGCGAATTTCAACACAAAAAGATTCAGGATGAGGTAGTCAATATTTATGATGACTTTACTTCATTGGTTGCCAATACACGCAATCTGCGTCAAAGCTATGTTGACAGCGTTGGACAGGGTCGCGTTTGGACTGGCAAAGATGCCCTTGATTTGGGCTTGGTAGATGCCTTGGGCGGTTTTGAGGATGCTGTATTTATGGCTGCCGAGCGTGCCGGTTTAGGCGAAGATTACAGATTGGTAGAACTTCCGGAACAGAAAGATCCTTTCCAACAGATTCTGGAAGGCATGAGTGGCGAAACCCGTGCCCGTGCCATGATGAAAAAGGAATTTGGAACTTATTATTCCTATTTCGAATACCTCGAAAGCATGGCGCAAATGCAAGGTGTTCAGGCACGTTTGCCGTTTTATTTTACGATAGAGTAGTTGATCTAAAAGTGATAAAAAAAAGCAGTGCGATTTTTCGTGCTGCTTTTTTTACGATTTAAAGCTGGAAGGTATCATCCTGGGGCTTTCTTCAATGATTAACTTGCTATATTTTTATATTCAATTCAAGTCGTCCGCCAAAACCAAGTTCAATGATTTTCTGAAGCGTTGAAATGCGAGCTTCTTTTATATTATTCTCAATTTTTGAAATATAGGATTTAGTTGTCCCAACCTTTTCAGCAAGTTCTGCCTGTGTCATTCCCATTTCAATACGAGTGTCGTGAATCAAAGCACCGATTTTGAATGATTCGTAACCTGCTTCAAGTTCGTCACGCACTTTAGTCCCAATTTTGCCGTAGTTTTTCTCTTTGAACTCCTCCAGAGTCATTAAGTTATTTGTTTTCGCTTTCATATTCTGCCTTTATTTTAAGTGCCATTTCTATTTCTTTCTTTGGTGTCTTTCGCGTTTTCTTTTGAAATCCGTTTACTAATACAACCAGTTGACCTTGTTCAAAAAAACAGAAAATTCTATAATTGTCCCTTCCTAATTGAACTCGGATTTCATAAAGACCGTCCGTGTTTTCAATGTGTTTAAGATAAGTTTCAGGAACTCTTTGCAAGTCTTCGATCAAGCTAAAAGTCCAAACAATTTTTGCTTTTACTTTCTTGTTTTGTTTGATAAAGAAGTCTTGAAAGTAGTTTTTATAAAACAATATCTTTCTATTTTTCTGATTTTTGTCCACAGCACAAAGTTACAAAAGTTATCCTAAAGTGAAACTAATAAGCTATTTTTTTATCTTAAAAGTCGTTTATTCAGCTTTATCAATTTCGCATATAGCGGTTGCGATATGTAATTTTTAGATTATTAGTGTTTTCCAGTCAGGTAATACATTGCCTGGGGAGCCAGTTACCCTGTAAAGATAAAGGCTCCATCCGATAAGACCCCGATTATTTGCTATCTATTTTGTTGATGAACTAAATCCAACTAATGCGTCTTGAAATCCATTGAAAATGACTATTTCTTACACTATTCATCAATTTATGGACGATCCCCCTTGAATACAACCAAAGTTTAGAAATACCATTGAGCTGAAATGGAATTCATCGAATGGAAAATAATACACAAAAAGTGGTTTTTGGTTTTCTCTATAGCGTACACTCAAAATTGTTATTGTTCCCCCTTCATGCAGTGAGTGTAAAGATCAGCTATGACAAACTTGCCTCCCCACTACTGCCCTACTCCATCAACCACTAAAACCACCAACACATAATTTATATCCATTTTAAATAGCATTGCAATGCCCTGTAAACAGCCGGGTTAAGAATCCCCCCAAAAAAAATAATTGAATCATCACGCAAAAAATATATTGCATTCTTAAATAGATGTTCTTATTTTTAAAGCCGAAAACAAAGCCATGAAAACAGCCAGCACTTACCCACTAAGTATATCTGCTCCAAACAAATTGATTGCATGCTTGGTTGTTTGCATGATTAAATATTTATATAATACTGATAT
>JAQVGO010000064.1 GCA_028696715.1 Bacteroidales bacterium | reverse complement strand
TCAGCAATTTCTTGGATGAGTTCAATAATTTTTTTGTTTTCATCAAACCTGAAGGCTTCCTGGGTGTAATACCCGAAAACAACTGTTTCGCCGCTTTCAACCTCACCTTTATCAGGTGTTATTCTTCCAGTGATCAGATTTAAAAAGGTGGATTTCCCTACCCCGTTTTTACCAATGATACCAATACGCTCTCCTTTCGTAAACAAATACTCAAAATCGTGAATGAGTTTATTTTCGCCAAAAGATTTGGATACCTTTTTCATTTCCAATATCTTACTACCCAATCGTTGCATTTGTACATCAATCTGCAATTGTTGCTGGCCTCGTTTTTGGCTGGCTTTCTCTTTCAATTCATAAAAGGCATCTATCCGGCTTTTTGATTTTGTTGTACGCGCCTGAGGCATACGCCGCATCCATTCCTGTTCCTGTTTAAGCAATTGTCCGGCTTTGGCTGTAGCCACTTTCAATGCTTCTTCCCTTTCGGCACTCTTGCGTAAATAGTAACTGTAATTCCCTTGATGAACATACAGTTCACCTTCGTAAAGCTCAAGAATTTTGTTGCAAATGCGGTCCAAAAAATACCGGTCGTGAGTAACCATGAGCAGGGTGATATTCGCCTGACTCAAATAGCCTTCCAGCCACTCAATCATATCAATATCCAGATGATTGGTAGGTTCATCAAGCAGCAAAAGCTCCGGATCGTCTAATAACACCAGTGCAAGTGCCAGTCTTTTGCGCTGACCTCCGGAAAGCTGCCCAATTTTTTGCTCCTTCTGCACAATACCAAAGCGATCGAGCAGCTGACCTAATCGCTGCTCATAGGTCCAGGCATTTAGCCGATCCATTTCTATCGAGGCCTTTTCGAGCAGATTCAGATTTTCGGGATCAGGATTTTGCTGCAGCTCCATTGCCTTTTCATACTTACGAATCGCCTGAAGCACATCGCTATGACCTCCTGTAATCAACTCTTCTATGCTTAGTTCCGGATCAAACTCAGGTTGTTGTTCGAGATAGCCCAACCGAATGCCCTCTGCAAAAACTACTTTGCCTTTATCCGTTTCTTCCTTTCCGGTCAATATCCGCATGATTGTGGTCTTGCCCGTTCCGTTGGCTGCCACCAACGCAGTTTTTTCTCCTTTTTGCAAACCAAAACTCAGGCCTTCAAACAAAGGAGCATCACCGTACGATTTGCTTATCCCGTCAACAGAAAGATAATTAGACATCCGTGTATATTACTTAGTTTTGAGCCGCGAAAATAATCCTTATTTTTGTTGTCAGGATATTTCTGGTTTTAGACATTTTCCAATTTTCGGAAATAACAGCAGATATAGGATTTTTATCCTGAATGAAATTAAATATAATAATTTATATATCAATATTTTAACTGTTTTGGCATATTTATTGATATATACAAAACATAAAATTTAGAACCATGAAACGCATTCACACACTCAGCTTTATCTTGTTAGCCATACTGTTCATCAGTGCCTGTAAAAAAGATTATCAGGACAATCCATCGAAGCCTGCTGATAGCACAGCCGATTTGCAGGTTCCGGCAGGATTCGACTGGAAAACAACCAAAGAAGTAAGTTTGGAGATCGCACTTCCAACAGACGGATTTTATCCACTTGAGTCAAAAATATCTGTTTATCAGGGTGATCCGTACGAGAACGGGACGAAACTAACAGAAGGAGCACTTTCGAGGGAACATAACTTCACACAGCAGTTGCGGATTCCGGCTTATCTTGAAAGTCTTTTTCTCTATCTGGAAACCAGCACAGGTTCCACACTGCTCACCGAGGTGGAGTTAATGGGGAATCAGTTGGTTTATGCATTCCCAAATTCGGAAAGCAAACAAATTGGTTTTAAATCAGTTACAGCTGTTCAGGAAGACGGGCCGGAATGTGATGATTGTGATCAGGTTGTTTCGGGTAATGGAACCGCCAATGTGAAACAAGGCAAAACAATTTGTGTGCAGGATAACTTTACAGGAAATGTGAATTTTCAATCCTGGAATGGTGGCGGAACGCTCAAAATTTGCGGTACGGCAACTATTAACTCCATTGATCTCGGGACTAACTGCCACATCATCGTAACACAGGGAGGCAGTCTGACAGTGAACTCTATCAATATTTGGGGTACTAATAGTAAAGTATTAGTTTATGCCAACTCAAGTTTTAATATAAATAACGGGTTTATGTCATCCGGTCAGCTTGAAAATCATGGAGAATTTAATGTAGGCGGTGCCGCTGTTATTCAAAACTTAGTATCCCCTTTCATTAATACCGGCAACTTTAGTGCCAACGGCAATATTGAATTTAACAACGAACCTGCTACTAATAGTGGTGTAATTACTTCTGGTGGTTTTATCCATTTCAATACAAATAGTGATCTCACCAATACCGGAACAATCAATTCGGGTAACCATATTGAACTCAATGGAAGTAGTTTGATCAATGATGGAACTATCAGTATAGCAAATAGTTACTTCAATATCAATAGCAATAGTAATCTCACCAACAATGGTGATATAACACTGGACAATGGTGATTTCAATATGAATTCAGGAGGGACTTTAACAAATAACGGCTCTGTGACCGTGGATGGAAAGATCAATTTCAACAGCGGCGGCAACGTTTACAACAACTGCAAAATGACTTGTACGGAACAATCTGAGTTCAATTCCGGAAACATCAATTTCGAAAATGGCTATTTAAGAAGTGATACGAGAATCAAAGTTAACGGAGGATCAAATACCGTGCTCAGTAATGGCAGTATGCTTTCGACAACATTTTTTGAATTGTACGCCAATATTACTGGTCAGGGCAGTCTGAATTCGATTAAAGCAGAAACAGAATATAAGCTGTCCTTTGTTAACGTGAGTGGTGCTATCGAGTCCTCGACCGATAATTTGAATAATTTATCTAACACTCCTTTAAGTCAATTATTTGTGAATGGTGCAACTCTGGTTGGTTTGGGTGAAGAGCAAAACTTTTTGGCCGTCACCGGATGCAATCCCGAAGGCATTGGAAGTGTAGTTGTGAACGATACCGATGGCGATGGTGTACCGGACGATCTGGATGAATATCCCAATGATCCGGAGAGGGCATTCCAATCCTATTATCCCAACAGCAGCGACTTCACCACCATTGCATTTGAAGACCTCTGGCCCGGACTTGGCGATTTCGACTTTAATGATGTGGTCGTAATCATGCAATACGAAATCGTTACCAATGCCCAAAATGAATTAAAGGATCTGAATGCCAAATTCCGCCTGATGGCTGCCGGTGCAAGCCTCGACAATGGTTTTGGTGTGGCCATTCCGGTCAATCCGGCCAATGTGGAAAGTGTAAGTGGCAGCCGAATCGTCGGAAACAGTGTAAATCTCGATCCAAAAGGTTACGAATCAGGGCACAACGATCAAACCGTTTGGATAGTAATGGACGCTATCAATCAGATTTATCAAAACAACGGTTTTCTGAATACCATGGCTGATGTGCCTTATGTGGAAACTGACACCATACAAATCAACATGACCCTGAGTACGCCGCAGGCCAGTTTTGGAACTGCCCCTTACAATCCATTCATCTTCATCGATCAGGATCGTGCCAAGGAGATTCATTTGCTGGATAGCCCGCCTACCGACCTGGCTTCGGATGAGTATTTCGGCATTTGGGAAGACAATTCAGATCCTGCCATGGGAAGTTATTACAAAACAGGCAACAATCTGCCCTGGGCAATCGAAATACCTGTAAGTTTTGACTATCCTTACGAAAAGGTTGACATATTACAAACACACCTTAAGTTTGGCGAGTGGGCCACTTCGGGAGGCGAGAGTTTCCAGGATTGGTATCTTGACAAAGCCGGCTACAGAAACGAATCAAATATCTATACAAGACCTTAAACGACCAAAACAAGTTCGAAAATCCCTGTTGGTGAAAACTGACAGGGATTTTTATTTGTATATGATTTCCAACCTGGGATTTGCCGGACTAAAAGGAATAGGAAAAACCGTTGTCTCATCAACGATTAAAGTCTCAAGATTTCCCAGCAGATTGATTGCCTGCGGAAGTTTGAGCAGGCCCGCATTATTGCTCACATCCAGTTCAACCAGATTTTGAAGCTTCATGATTGTTTGTGGCAAAGCTGTTAAGTTGTTGTCATTCACTTTCAAAAACTTAAGCTTGGAGAGCTCCCCTATCTCATCCGGCAATTCACTGAGTTGGTTAAAACTAAGATCAAGTTCTTCGAGTGCTTTTAATTCACCCAGCTGAGGTGGCAGGTAAGCAAGCTTTTCGGCTGCAAAAAGATGCTTCAGCTTAGTAAGCCTTCCTAATTCATCAGGCAGGGCACTTAGCTGGTTTCCATTCAAATAGAGGTAGCTTAGATTAGGCATCTCAAGTATTTCAGCTGGAAAAACAGTTAAACCTTTTCGTTGTAAAACAAGATCAGTCACCTCATCGGCATTCGCTATGGCATCATCAAGCGCGGTAAACCTGGCAGCCGGACTTTTCTTCGGATTCAATAAACCAAAGCTTAATCCGGCATAAAGATTTGTATAATCCATCTTGTTAAATGGCAAAGTATATTTGATTTCAATGGATATCCGTTTCGAAATGTCAAAATTTATACCTGAAAACATACTAAAGCTATTTCCTTTCAAATTTCCTGCCTGGTTGGAAGTACTTCCATCCGGCTTTTTTTGAATGATTCGACTTTCGGTCAGGTTATCCAGTTGCAGCCCGATATTTAACCAAAGATCTTTATAAACTCTCACAATTGGACTTAAAGCATATTCTAAATAGTAGAAGCGATACTTAAAATCAGTGCTTGATGAATTTCTGTTGCTATAACGTAGCCCAAGTTTCAAATCCAGATTCTTATGCAATCCAAACCGATAATCAAATCCTGCAGCAAAACCAAAAGCGGGGTCAAGATCGTCAAGACCCTGTGAACCTGCTGGTTGAACCTGATAAGTAATAATCCTGGAATATTGTACCCCTCCGGAAAATGCGAGTCCTTTTTGAGCGGTAGCGATCTTACTACAAAAAAAAGAGAACGCCATCACAAACAACATTCTCACAACTAAGTTTTTGGTCATTGAATTTAGTTTTAGGTATAAATTGACTCCATACTTAAAAAAAATGACCAGCAACAAGGCTGATCATTTTCTCTCATAAAATTGGTTTTGGGCAATACAGCCATTTATTAGTGTTGGTCAAAGTTTTTGCGCATATACTGCATTCGCTCGAAGGCAGCTGAGTTCTCGGTCTTTTTATTCACAAGCCCTCTGAAATCATCAATCTTTTTGAAATGATTCTTTTTCATCCAGTCCTGAATACCATTAATGATTTCGCTGATATACGGAATTCCGTTTTGATAAAGTGTTGTACAGATTTGTGTTACTGTGGCACCTGCCAGCAATTGCTTAATAACGCCAATTGAATAATGAATTCCAGTGGAAGCAGCCAGGTCGCATTTGATACCATCGGCACTCAACAAGGCAATCCACCGCATTGGGATTGATTTTTCATCAGGACTTGAAAATACATTGTCAGTAACCACTTTCATGCTGGCGATATCCACATCCGGATTATAAAAACGGTTGAAAAGCACCAGGCCGTCAGCACCAGCATCAGCCAAACGATTGGCCATTGCAAAGATATTGGTGAAATAGCGTCCCATCTTAACTGATACAGGAATGTTTACCTGCGCTTTCACAGCATTCAGTATTTCAACGTACATATCTTCAATTCGCTGACTGTTAAGCTTTTTGTCGAAAGGAAAAATGGCGACATTCAATTCAATAGCATCGGCCCCGGCTTCTTCGATCTTCTTTGCAAAAACAGGCCATTCCACCGGACTTACGCAGTTAATACTGGCAATAATGGGAATATCCACTGCAGCTTTAGCATCACGAATTAATTTGAGGTACTCATTCACGCCCCTTCCTTTTGAAATTTCTATCACATAGTCAGAAGCTTCAGGATACCAAAAATACATCTCGTTGCGCTTTAGGCCAGCTTCGGTTTTGGCAATGATCTGCTCCTCAAAAAGCGATTTGAGCACCACCGCACCAGCACCTGCCTCGGCACAGGCCTTGATATTTGGTAAGGTACCGGTTAGTTTGGAACTACTTACTACGATTGGATTTTTTAAGGTTAATCCAAGATATTTCGTACTTAAATCCATAAGAATTGGTTTTAATTAGTTATTCATTTTTTTTATCAGATGTTGCTGAAAAAATTCCAATGCAGCCTCCAGATTAGTTTTTGCTTCTTCGCTTAATTTCTCTTCAAACTCCCAATGGTAACCTTTCAAATGCAAAAGCCAGGTTTCGGGCGTTTTCGAAAAAAGTTTCTGACACAAATCTAATACAAAAGCCGGAGATACGGCATGCATGGTAAATTCTACTTTTGCATCCGAGGGTTCTACTTTTGTGAAGCTGAATTGCTCAATAGGTTCTATGCTTGCATCAACAAAACAGACATGATCAAACGCTGCAATCTGCTCGGCATCTTCAATATTTAACTGGTAATTGGTGTCGAGCGTAATATTTTGAAAGGCATTGTTTTCGACCCATTGCTCCATCCTTTCAATGAATGCGGCTCCCAGGCCATCGTCCTGACGGCCCGGGTTGCCGTATCCAAAAATTAATATAGATGGTTTTTGGTTCATCAATGCGTGCGCTTACGATCCAGTATTTGATCATCTGGCCCCACTAGGGTAAGCTCTAACGGCATTTTTCCGAGGGCGTGTGTGGCACAACTCAAACAGGGATCATAAGCCCGGATGGCAACCTCCACTGCATTCATCATTCCTTCCGTGATCACCTCTTTTCCGGTCATCACCGATTTGGCAACATGATTCACAGCCTTATTCATCGGCTCATTGTTGTTTGTTGTAGAAACGATGAGATTTGCCATCTCAATCTGGTCATTGTCGTTTATCCGGTAATGATGGAAGAGTGTTCCGCGTGGTGCTTCGATCAGTCCTACACCTTCTTTTTGCTTTTCACCTTTGATTACCAGATCATCACCAAGCAGATCGGGATCGTTGAGTAATTCGCGAATCATTTCGGCAGCATGAAGTGTTTCGATCAACCGGGCATAGTGCATATGCAGACAATGGTTGTTTGGCTTGCCATTGGTGAGGGCCTTATAGGCTTCAAACTCTTTTTGAGCCAGGGGTGTGGGGATAAAATCAGCTGTATTCAAGCGTGCCAATGGCCCAACGCGATACCAGCCTTTTTCCTTGCCAAATTCTTTCAGGTAAGGAAACTTCATATAACTCCAGCTGCGTACCTCTTCTTCGATGTACTTATCATAATCCTGATAATCTACGTCATGCAGAATTTTCTTTCCATCAGCATCTACTGCCCTAAGCACTCCATGATAAATATCCAGGGCACCGTCTTTGCGCACCAAACTCAGGTGGTTGCTTGGGAAGTAGGAGAAGTTATCAACGAAATCCTTATTGGCAAAGTAATACTTCTTGAAGAAATCCAAGGCTTCTTCGGCCCAGCTCACCATTTTGTCGGCATTAAGCGGATCAGCCCCTTTCAAAAACTCATCACGTTCTTCGATGCTCAGGTTTTTGTTGATACCACCAGGGATAGCACCCGTACCATGAATCTTTTTACCTGCAGTAGCCCGAATAATTTCCTGACCAAATTTACGCATCATCACACCCTGCACTGCCAGTTCGGGGTTGGTAAGTGCAATACCAATGATATTGCGTGTGGCCGGATCGCCATCAACGCCAAACAGAAAGTCAGGAGCACTCAGGTGAAAGAAATGCAGGGCATGAGATTGGAAAAACTGGCCGTAATGCATCAGTCGGCGCATCTTTTCGCCCGTTGGCGTAAGGCCATCTCCGGTGCCTGCACCCACGATCACATCAAGGGCTTTGGCAGCAGCCAGATGGTGACTTACCGGACAAATACCACACAGGCGTTGCACCAGCACAGGAGCCTCCCAATAGGGCCGTCCCTGAACAAAACGTTCAAATCCGCGAAATTCAACAATATGCAAGCGACTTTGCTGGATATTACCCTGTGCATCCATGTGGATAGTAACTTTTCCGTGGCCTTCCACGCGGGTTACAGGTTCTATGGTTATTTTCTTTGACATAATTCAGTAGTTTTAGCTTAATCAAATTTTACAACTTCATAGGGCAGTTTCATCGGATCGCCTGTTACCAGTGCCACCAGGGCATCCCAGATCAGATCGGCGCGTGGTGGACAGCCCGGCAGGAAGTAGTCTATTTTTACAATTTCGTGACAAGGATATACCTTGTCCAGTAACATCGGAAGCTCATCATCATTCGGCATAATGCCATCTTTGTTGAGCTGAACGGTTGGTCCGCCAATGTATGCTTCGTGCAGGCATTCCTCAACCGGAATACCATTGCGCAGGGCCGGCAGACCTCCCATGATGGCACATTCGCCAACAGAGACCAATATTTTGCAATTCTTACGAAAAGATTTTAACACCTCCACATTTTCGCTGTTGCATACCCCTCCTTCTATCAAGCCGATATCAACAGCCTTGGTAAAAGTTTTGATATCATCCACAGGAGATTTGTTAAACTCAACGAGTTCTATCAATGTTAAAATCCGTTCATCTATATCCAGTAATGACATATGGCAGCCAAAACAGCCGGCCAATGATGTTGTTGCTACTACAGGTTTGCTCATAGTTTTTTCCTCCCGTTTATTAGAGTTTAATATCACTTCCAATGGGTTCCTTATCAAATTTACGCTTTCCGATGGGTGTGTCGAATCCTTTTTCTTTCACAAGGATTGAACCTACCGGGCAGTTTTCCATCGCCAGATGTGCTGTGGCACTGTCGATTGTTTTTCCCATTTCTTCATCCAGAACCACTTCGAGCTTATGGCCTCTGTTTCTGAACACAAAATACGAACGCCCGTTCTCATCTTTGATCGTCTTGATGCAGCGTTTGCAGAAGATACAACGGTTCTGATCCTTGATGATCCTTGGTGAGCTGGCATCCACGGGTTTCGTCGGAAACTCGTACGGATAGCGTGGCACCATCATCTGGTAGCGATAGGCCAGTGCCTGCAATTCACAATTACCGCTTTTTTCGCAGGCAGGACAAAAATGATTGCCACTCACGAACAACAGCTCAATGATGGATTTGCGCAAATCCTGTATGTCAGCCGAATTCGACTCTATCTCCATCCCATCTGTGACGGGCGTGGTGCATGATGTCATCAAACGACCATTGATTCTTACCGAACAAATACGGCAGGCACCTTTTGGTTTTACGCCTTTCATATTACAAAGTGTAGGAATATAAATGCCATTGTCGGCAGCAGCGTCAACGATATATTTCCCTGCTTCGGCCATACATTCCTTGCCATCTATTTTAAACTTTATCAGATTACTCATGATATTCAGATTTTTCTTGTTTGTGACTAATGGTGATTAAAAACCGGCACGCGGCCAACATAGCTACAGGATGCCTGCACTGATTTTTCGAGATCAAATCCTTCATCAAAATCCTTGTCTTTCTGCAACAGAGTTTCGTACAGATGCCTGAAATTTTTAAGGCTGCTGATGATCGGGTTGGCAGCCGTCTGGCCTAAGCCGCAGCGACTGGCATTGAGCACCCTGCCCCATTCCTGAAGGTCTTTCAAGTCGTTGGGAACCCCTTTTCCGGCGAGAATCTTTTTCAGTTTATTATTCATCACCTGGGTCATATTACGGCAGGTGCTGCATGAGCCACATGATTCGTCAATGAAAAATTCCATGAAATTAACTACCACATCACGAAGCAGATTCCGCTGTTGGCCAAAAATAATCATAGAGCCACCCGTCGAAAGATCAGAATATCCCAGGGTACGATGAAACTCGTCCGGCCCAATCAGAGTTCCTGAGGGTCCGCCTACCTGAACAGCCTGCACATCGTAGGCTCCAACCATATCGAGCATGTCTTCCACATTGAATCCCCAGTTCACTTCGTAAACCCCAGGGAACATGCAATCTCCGGAAATACTTAAGATTTTCGTTCCTGTGGAATCATCTGTACCGAACTGCGTAAACCATTCGCCACCATTTTGCACAATACGAACAGCCGTTGCAAAAGTCTCTACATTATTGATAATGGTGGGATAGCCCAGATATCCTTTCTCAACCGGGAACGGAGGTTTATCGCGGGGTTCGCCTCGTTTGCCTTCGAGCGATTCGAGCAGGGCCGATTCTTCACCACAAACATAGGCACCCGCACCAAACTGAATCCGTATATCAAAATTAAATCCTTCGATACCGCTGATATTCGTTCCTAACAGGCCTTCTTTCCTCATTTTGTGGAGCACCTCTTCCAGATAGTCTTTCATATAACGGTATTCGTACCTGATATATAAGATTCCCTCTTCGCCGCCAATGGCATAGCCCGCCAGTGCCATTCCTTCAAAAACCAGCTCGGGCTTTTCGGTGAGGATCACACGATCTTTGAAAGTGCCCGGCTCGCCTTCATCTGCATTACAAACCACATAATGCTTGTCACCTTTGGCACGACGACAAAATTCCCATTTTAAACCAGTTGGGAACCCAGCTCCTCCTCTACCCCTGATAGCAGAATGCTTGATCTCGCCAATCACTCCCTCGGGCGAAAGGGTTGGAAGCTTTTCCCTGAGCACTGTTCCAAAATGGTAATCATCCGAAAGGATCATCCCCTTACGGCGGATATTACTGGAAACCATCGAACGCAAACTCGGCAGGTAATTTTTACCATCGCCAAAGCTTTCTTTCCTCAGTTCTTCAATTGGTTTGTCTTCTTTCATCATTTTTACAAGCTCCCGCACCCGATAAGGCGTAAGGCGTGTGAACACCATATTATTGATAATGGCAGCCGGCTCCTGGTCGTTCATCCCGATACAAGCTGTATCAAACAAACCAATCTTCCCATCGGAGGATACTTCACCAAATCTGACTCCGGCCGATTTCTCGAAAGCTTCTTTAATGGCCTCACGACCAAACATATATGCCACCGGGCTATTGTTGAGGTAAACTGCATACTTGCCTCGTGGTTTGGTGCTGAAAAAATGATAAAAACTGAGGGTTTGTTCCACATCAGCCTGCGACATATCCAACAGCTGCGAGAGTGTAGCTATGGCATCCCTGCTGATATAACCCTCACCTTCCTGAATGTCAATAAGCATGTCCATCAATCGGTTTCGATTGCTGTTGTACTTCTCAACTATTTGCTTAACGGTGTTTTCCATGAAGTGATATTTTGTGGTTTATGGTTTAGATACAACGAATTATTAATTGTTGTTAATCATTTCACAACAAAAGTAATATCTTTTGAACAGCGTACAACACAAAGCAAAAATTTAGAATGGATTTAAATTGCAGCAAAAAAAACGCTCCCAAGCCAAATAGCGAGGGAGCGCAAACCAAAAATCAACGCTTAATTATCGCGTTTTTAACTTAGTAACGACACGTTTTTCATAAACAAAAAGGTGTTCGCCATTATTGGTAAGAGAAAAACCAGAATCTTTCCGTGCTTTAAATTCTTTGTATTTTCCTGTATCTACATCAAAAGCTGCCACATCAGATTTTTCTGTTTTCATAATTACAAGATCCTCAAATCGTTCGAAGAGGCTTGACTTTTTATATTTTCCGCTGGTCAACAGTTCTCCGTTGTCGGCATTAAAGGTTGAGACGCCCTTATCTCCGATTACGATCACAATATTTTCTTTGTGAGGCATGATCAGGGCAGCTTGCCCCACACCACCTTTGGAAACGGGTACTTCAAACTTATCGGCTCCGGTATTGATATCGAGCTTGTATAAAGATTTCCCGCTCGAAACGATATAATCATCCCCGATTAATATAGCATTTGTAATGCCCTTCCTGAATTTTTCCGATTCCCATGCCAGCGTTCCATCTTTAGTGTTAAGTGCTTCAACACCAAAAGGTTTCACTTCTGGAAAGGTCACACCCCATTCTTTTACCCAGCTATCGCCCGACCGGTACACTCTGTAAAACTGCGTTTCGACACGCCCACCAATCTGAAGCGCAATCTTATCGCCAACGACATTCATTCCGGGAATAACGCGTGCACCTTTTATTTCGTAAGAAGTCCAGAGCAATCTGCCGGTTTGCAGGTCATATTTTTTCACATACTGATTCCTCTTATTCGACATATCGAGCACATAAACATCATTGCCAACCACAACCGGATCAGCCACAGCTCCATACACACCAAATTTTTTCGTTCCATGTGGTCCCTTTAATACATCGGCAGTGAAGTCGAAAGCAGCAGACCACAGGGAAGCTCCTGTATTATAATCGTAAACCTGTATTCCGTTTATTCGCAGAAAAACTTTATCCTCAACCCTGCTCAGGTCAAAAATAAACTCACCTGTAAGCACTTTTTTCTCGGCACGGCCGATATAACTATTCTCCCAAAGGATTTCTCCGTTGACCATATTGATTCTAACAATCTGATTTTTAAACCCCGTAAAAAGTGCCATCAGTCCGCTGGGCATAAAATTGACCATCACCATGGTGCGATCCTCAGGATTATAAACATATTGACCAACCGTTCCTCCGAATTTGGTTGTATTCCACACTTCCTCGCCGGTTCGCGCCTTGATGAAAACCAACTGACTCTTAAGGGTAATTGCAAAGCCATCCTCCTCCGGAATGTACACTACAGCCTCTTCGGTTACATTTTGATATTTATCTGAAGTCCACAAGAGCGAACCGGTTTTCATATCAATACAGGCAATTTGGTCCTTTCCCAGCTTCCGATCGAAAAGAAATATGGTGTTCGACTCCCAAAAAGCCTCCAGTTCATCCACTTTTCGCAAACGTGGAGCAATATCCTTATAGGCACTGCTCCAAACCGTACTGCCATCAGCATTGTTGAACACAGTGATTTTTTTGTCGTCAGCAGCAAAACTGTACGATTCAGGGTCATCGTCAAGATCGGTGCCGTAATAGGAAATTTTATGATTGAGTTTGGTTTCCCAAACTGTAGTCATATCGTCTTGTGCCACAGCCAGAAGCGCGACAAAGAACAGGGCTAAAAAAGTGCTTAAAGTTTTCATCTTGTTGATTTTTTGAGGTTAAGATAATTTAATTGAACTGAAAGGTATGATCGAATTTATAGTCGTTGCCTTTGGGCATTTTAAAATTGAATCTGTGCTTCATCAGATAATCCTTGAGTGTATTTTGCGATGGAATGCTGCCACCTTCATTCTTCTTTACAAAAACGGTAATCACTTTTCCTTTCTCATGAATGGTGATACTCAACACAAAAGTCCCTTTGATCTGATGTTTTTCCGCAAAAAGATAAAGTGCACCTTCGGGAGCCTTCATGGCTTCATCAAATTCGGCTTTGGCTGCTTCGATAACTTTTTGATAATCTTCGATCAGAACTTTTTTCTGTGCATAAACTCCGCTAATCAGCAGACTTAACAGCATTATTAATGTAATTTTTTTCATTGCGTTATTTTATTAGTTGAGGTTTCCAGTAAACAAGGTGATTACCCATGATCATCACAACAGTTTCGTTATCAGGCAGAAAGTCGAAAGCTGTTCGGCCATCGGATGGCAAGATACTTCCGCCGGCATTTTTCTCATACAAGCGGTAAGCCAGTTCGAAACGATCCAGCATCCGGCCGGTTTCAAAATCGTAAATCTGCACTTCGGGGAAACGATTCGTGAACGATACTACTCCAAAATATCTTCCATCGTGACTTAATTTAAACTGTGGCTCGGCATTGGTACGTGCCATAAAACCCCTGCGCAAAGCCTCTCCGGTTTTGGCGTCAGCCATCGAAACGTAGGCTTCCCTAAAAGTGGTAGCCGACTTTGCCCTGCCATGAGGGATATGCTGCACGAAGATAAATTCGCCATTTTTGCTAAAATCAATCTTGTAAACAACATGATACAAGTCGTCCACAGTATATTTAAGCTCGAAGTTATCGGTATCGAAAACGCTTATCCGTTCTTTGAATTTGCTGTCGATTTTCAGGGATTTTTTGTTTTTCTTGTAGCGTGGGTCTTTTTTAAGCTTGTTGGCATCAGGTTTATGTGAAACAGCAATCCATTGGCCGTCAGGCGAAATGGCAATGGCATTGGTGGCATCAGTCACTTTAAAAGACTTTGCTCGTTTTGCATCGGGCAAGCTCCAAAATACAATTTCATCACCAGAGATGGTCACGGCATATTGCTCATCCTCAGTGATGATCACCTGATGATATTCCACGAATCTTTTAATCAATCGGCCTGTTTTCGCATCTATGATTTCAAATTCCACTTCCCTGTCCTTGTTCAGGTTGAAATCCAAATAGAAAAGCTGCCGCAACAACACATAGGAATCATTTGCACTGAACTGTACTTCAGAACCAGCATACCAGTTTGCCACATCCCATTCTGCCGTCACCTGCCGGTTTTGTAAGTCGTACAAATAGAAAGGATTGCTCTGCGTGCTGCTTATTGCGAGGGTTTTTTGATCATTCGACAAATCAATGCCTGATAAGATATACAAATCATCTTTAATTACAACCCGCTCAAAATCAGTATTAGTGCTTTGGCCTTTTATCGCAAGGGTGATCAGCAGTATTGGAATCACAATGAAAATCTGTTTCCATGAGGTTTTCATGTTGTTATTGTTTAAAAAATCACAGCACTTCAGGCTTGCTGAAGTGTTGAAAACCTCAAAAAATCAGGATAGCAAGCAGAAGTAGCTGTGAAAATAATTTTAGCCTGTCTTTTAATAATAAGGTTTCAACAGCAACAAAAGTAGTTTTGGCCGGAGCAGATATTTCTACCTGAATAGTCGTAAAATCACTCGGTTGTTTACCGTATAAACGATTTGTTGTTGTTTGAATTAAACAGCTATAAGCATGAAAAAATAAAGCTATAACAACCCAAATAGAAGATATTCCACAAAATTTGAGACTAATAAAAATTGCCTCTTAGAATCAGCCTCAGGATTCAAAGCAATTTCAGCTAAAAATCCTCTTTTTGAATGCGTTGGTGGTTTTCGTTGAGCAATTTTAGTGCTGCCGAGCCATACCAGGGATAAAGGTCAGCCTGCAACAGCCCATAATTTATAGCCGGATCTGTTTTTAAAAGTACTCTCACTTCGGTGGTGTCGGTACTGTTAATGATAAAAATACCCCTGAACTGATCTTTGTTCTTTGTGTAAAATGGACCGGCCAAGACCAGTTTGCCTGCCTCTGCCATTACGCCCATATTCGCCATATGACCGGCAAACAGACTGTCTCTGATTTGTTTGTTTTCTTCCACTGTGCTTCCGGTTCGCAGCACTACAAAGGTATAGGCACTGTTGCCGTAAGCATCCGCATCCAGCTGTTTTGCCAAAAGGGAATCAAATTGTTTTTCGTGCTGTTGCGCTGTAAGCGAAGCACTTGTCAAAATGAGAAAAATAAAAAGGAAAGCAATATTTTTCATGATTTAATTATTGTGATTCAACTATTTGTTTCATTTCTTTCAAGTGTAACACTTTGTGGCCACTCATCTTACTTTTGGCTGCATGTAGCATCGTCTTAGCCACAAAAGATGCCTGAACAGCTTTATAGTTTTCGGGCATCAAAAAGCTTAAAGGTTTCATCAGGGCTTTTCCGATTGCCTCACCAAGGCGAAATTCCTGTCTGGCTCCCAAAAGCATGGAAGGCCTGAGAAAAACTGTAAAAGGCAAATCGAAGCCCACAACCGCCTCTTCCATTTCGCCTTTGAGTTTGGTATAGAAATTCCGGCTCTTGCTATTGGCTCCAATCGAAGAAACGATTAGTAGTTTTTC
>JAQVGO010000161.1 GCA_028696715.1 Bacteroidales bacterium | reverse complement strand
CCTAATAAATCGCATTTTAATATTCTCCTGCTGATTGCGCAGATTATCGCAGATATATACGATCGATTATCATCGTATTAAAAAAAAATCAGTGTAAACCGACGCAATCTGCGGGAGTCGTTTTTCATTGTTCAACTTCAGTACTTTCAATCCATATACTGATCGATTAGAATGTTAGTAATCAAGGAAAAAGATTACAAAGCATTCAGCCAAAAAAAAAACATATCAGTACGTTTGATTTACCTGATCAACTCTTGTCTGAGTATTTCCAATGCTGTGAGCGCACTTCTGCGGATGTTGCGGCCACGGTGTTCTCCAAAATGAAACAGTTCGGATTTCACAAAATCAGGGCCGGCCAGTGCGATCCAAATGGTGCCAACAGGTTTTTCTGCTGTTCCTCCATCGGGTCCGGCGATTCCTGATGTGGCCAGGGCATAGGTGGTATTCATTTTTGTGCGTATGCCAAGGGCCATTTGTTCAACAACTTCCTGGCTCACAGCACCATGTTTTTCGAGTGATGTGGCAGATACCTCAAGTTGATTTTCTTTTACCTGATTATAGTAGGCCACGATACTGCCTTTAAAATATGCCGAGCTTCCTGCTATGCTGGTGATCAGGTGAGCGATATAGCCTCCGGTACAGCTTTCGGCAGTTGAAAGACTGGCATTTTTTTCGATTAACAAACGTCCAATCACCTGCTCCAGCGGTTCGTCATCATAACCATAAATCAGATGAGGGATTAGTTTGTGAAGTTTTTCGGTTTCAGTTTTTAGGCTTTTCTGAAGGAAATCCAGGTCAGCATGTCTGCCACTTAATCGCAGCCTTACGATGCCTGGCTGAGGAAGATAGGCCAGTTTGAGAAAGTTGGGAAGAGCATTTTCCCAGTCTTTGATCTGGTCGGCCAGAAACGACTCTCCAACACCACTGGTCATGATGGTTTTGCGCAGGTAATGCATCTCGCTGAACAGGGCTTTGATGCGGGGTAGCACTTCTTCTTCCATCAGTGTTTTCATTTCGAAAGGAACGCCCGGAAGCGAAACAATCACGCTGCCTTCTTTTTCGAACCACATACCCGGGGCCGTTCCCACACTGTTGGTGAGTGGTGTACAGGCTTCCGGAAGCCAGGCTTGCTGCCGGTTGCGATCCGTAAGCGGAAAGTTGCGTCGTTTGAAGAGTGCTTCAACATGTTTTAAGGTGGGTTCGTGAAAGACAAGTCGGGTGTCGAAAAAACTACACAAAGCTGGTTTGGTCACATCATCGGCTGTTGGACCCAGACCTCCTGTGAGCAGCACAAATTGTGTCCTGCTGATGGCATCAGAAAGTGCATCCGAAAGTGCTTTAGGCTCATCGGCAATAGTTACAATGCGTTGCAGGTAAATCCCGCTGTCGCTGAGTTGTTCGGCCATCCAGGAAGCATTGGTATTGACCACCTGGCCAATCAATAATTCATCGCCAATGGAGATTATCTCGGCTTTGCCGGTTTTATCCATAATTTGCATGGGAGATTAAAATTGGATATAGGAAAAACCAAGGTCTTTTGGGATGATAGACATTACTGGTATTGTGCTTTCACGGATGATCTGCTGTGCTGCAGAGCCAATGAAAAACTCAACCAATCGGTTTTCCTGCTGTGTCATGATCATGATCAGGTCGATATCTTCTTGATCGCGTGAATAGTTAAGGATAGCCGGAACCAAATCCTGAGTGGAGCTGCCCGTTTCGAGCAGTGTGGCCTTGCATTTGATGCCAGCCTCCTGAATGAAGTTTTGTGCCTGAAACAGTTGTGCCTTCAATTGTTGTTGGATTGATTTGGAATCAGCATCCCATAACACCGAGATCACTTGGATAGTGCTTCCAAAGAGCCGTGCCATTTTGATGGCATGGGTCACTTTTTGGCGGGTATCTTTGGTGAGGTCGAGTGGAAGTAATATGCTGCGACATCCATCGAAATGGGTTTTTGTGTTGAAAGTAATCACCGGAATTTTTGATTGCCTGATCACCTTGGATGTGTTAGAGCCAATCATGCCATATTTCTCCGTTTCGGTGAGGGCATCGTTGGTGCCCATCAGGATGAAGCGGCTGTTGAACTGCTCGGCAGTTTCGAGTATGGCTGAGTGAACCTTGCCACGCTTCACTACGGGCATTACGCGCAGACCAGTTTTTTTACTTACCTCACTGGCAATTTCTTCGAGCCTGTGATTGATGTCATTGGTAATTTGTTGTTTTTGTTCTCCGGAAAAAAGGCTGTTGAGGAAGTCTCTTTCTTCGTGAACATACAATAATACTAATTCCGTTTGAAGCAAACGGGCAAGGTTATAGGATTGTTCGAGTGCAATCAGTGATTGTTCATTAAAATCAACTGGTATCAGCAGTGAAATAGCTTTTTCGGACATGGATTAATTTCTTTGTTACCTTTGCAAAATTATCCAAATCATTCAATAATACAAGAATAACTTATGCGTCGAATTCCTGAAAGCCAGTTAGTGCTTGCGGCTGACGGCAGCGTTTATCATTTGCGTTTACATCCTCATCAACTGGCCGACGACATCATTCTGGTTGGCGATCCGAGTCGTGTTGAAATGGTTTCCTCCTTTTTTGATCAGCTTGAATACAAGGTGAGCAACCGTGAAGTATATACAAACACAGGTACTTACAAAGGGAAACGAGTTACTGCTTTGTCAACAGGAATGGGGCCGGATAATATTGATATTGTGCTTAATGAACTTGATGCTTTGGCAAATGTGGACCTGCGTACCAGAAAGGTGAAGTCAAATCTCAAAAGTCTAAACCTAATCAGGTTGGGAACCAGCGGGGCACTTCAGGCTGATATACCAACCGGAGATAGTTTTGTGGCCGGAAAGATGGCACTGGGCTTTGACGGCATCGTGTATTTTTACGACAAATCCAAAGATGTTGTGCTTCAAGATTTTACCGATGCTTTTGTTGCTGATACAGATTGGCCATCCACTTTGCCCTATCCTTATGTGGTGAGAGGGTCGCAACGATTGCTTGATAAAATTGCCTTTGATTGCACGCAAGGGATAACGGCAACTGCCGGCGGATTCTACGCACCACAGGGCAGGGCATTACGGCTTGGTCTTGCGCACGAGGAGATGAACAAACGCATTGAAGCATTCCGTTTTAAAGGCGAAAGGGTCACCAATTTGGAAATGGAATCTTCTGCTTTGTATGGTCTAAGTCAAATGATGGGACATCAGGCACTTACCATTTGTGTCATCATTGCCAACAGGGTAACTGAACAGTTTAGCAGTGATTATCAACCTTATATGTTGAAACTGATCAAACAAACCCTGGATCGGATTGCAGCAGATTGAGCCTGGGTTGGTAAGCTGTGTTACTTGCATATTTTAGCTATAACAGTCCTGCGTTGTTTCGCAATTGGGAAAGTGATGTTAGTCTTAAATTTGAATATGATTATCAAGCATGACTTGTATTTATCAAATAAAAATGCTTAATAGCTGGAATAATTTAGGCCCTGACAGGAGTGTCCCGGAGGACATTATTTTTTACAGAATTATAGTGTAAAATTATCTAACCTTCGCCATCCACTGCTAAAATCAAAAAGAAGTTCAGGCAGTGGATTAAATAGGGACTTTTTCTAAATGTGA
>JAQVGO010000063.1 GCA_028696715.1 Bacteroidales bacterium | reverse complement strand
AGTTTGGCAATTGGTCACAGTAAAACCATGCTCAGTTGTATGGAAAATCTTCTCATGCTTATCTCTTGCATCATCTGACAGGAAAATATTTTTGAGAATTATGCTTATTTCAAAAACCTTAACTAAAGACCTGCTTAGTTAAGAAAATGGCACAAAAACTTAAATAAGGGAAAAGTTGGTTAAGGAAATAGGGTATTTTCTTAAATTTGCCTCTATCGAATAAACAAATTTTGAAATATGAAGAGGTTTAAATCAGGTGTTATGGTAAATCAAGGATACTATAAAGCTTTTGTACCAGAACACCTCAACAGGTATTGGCAGCTTGATGATATGGATGTTTTAAGACTATTAAGTATGGCCGATCGTCAGCTAGGAAGGTTAGATATGTATAGTGAGTACGTAAACATCGACCTGTTTATAAGTATGCATATCGCAAAAGAGGCTACGCAATCTTCTCGTATTGAGGGCACACAAACTAAAATGCAGGAAGCTTTTATGCAAAAGGAAGATATTTTACCAGAACTTCGAAATGATTGGCAGGAGGTTCAAAACTATATTGTTGCCATGAATGAAGCTGTTAAAGAGTTACATAACCTGCCATTTTCAAACCGTTTGATACGACAAGCACATAGACTTCTGTTGCAAGGTGTTCGTGGAGAACAGAAACTTCCTGGGGAATTTCGTCGGAGCCAAAACTGGATTGGTGGGGCTACATTGAACGATGCTGCTTTTGTTCCGCCACCACATAACTATGTTGGTGATTTGATGAGTGACTTGGAGAAGTTTGCAAATGATGAAAGCAACCCGATGCCTGATTTACTCAAAATTGCTTTAATTCATTATCAATTTGAAACCATTCACCCCTTTTTGGACGGTAATGGACGTGTTGGAAGACTGATAATAACGCTATATCTTGTAAGCAAAGGAATTTTAAAAAGACCTATTTTGTATTTGTCTGACTTTTTTGAACGACACCGTCAGTTGTATTATGATAATTTGACTTTGGTAAGAACAAATCATGATATCAGTCAATGGTTTAAGTTTTTTTTATCTGGAGTTCTGGAAACAGCTAAACAAGGAATTCAAACTTTTGATGGGATTATGCAACTGCAGCAGGGAATGGATGCCCGTCTGAAACCATTGGGTAGTAGGGGAATAGATGCTCGGAAAGTTATAAACCAATTATTTGGACAGCCTGTAACAGATGTTGTTCAAGTTGCTGCTATCATTGGAAAAAGTAATGTAAGTGCCTATAAATTGATTGCAGATCTGGAGAAAATTGACATTCTGAAGGAAATAACGGGAGGACAACGTGATCGAATTTATGTTTTTGACCAATATGTAAGTTTGTTTCAATTTAAATAAGCATGGGCTTTTATAGGTAACCGATTCATAAAACGAATGACTATAAGAACATGGCAGAAGCAATAAGAATTGAATCAACCGAAAGATTTAAAGAATATATTTCGAATCTTGATTCCAAGGGAAAGGAGAAATTCAATTTTAAGAATGTGATTTTTGCTATTGAAATGAATGCAGAAATTCTGTTCCCAAATAATGAGCTCCTGAATGCAAATTTTAAAAATTCTGTTTTTGAGAAGAAAGTAAATTTCTTTGATACGAAATTTAAGGGCAAAACTGATTTCTCAGAAGCTGAATTTAAAGACAAAGCTTTTTTCATCGGTTCTAAATTTGAGGATAGTGCGATATTCACAAAAGCTAAGTTTATGGATGAAACTCTCTTTACCAGTTCAGAGTTTAATGGTATGGCTATTTTTGAGGAGGTGATTTTTAGTAAGTTGGTTCATCTTTGGGGGGCTTCATTTTTGAAAGTAGCTAATTATAGCGATGCCGTTTTCGAAGGTTATGCTGAGTTTTCGGAAACGAAATTTTTAGGCTATGCGCAGTTTAAGAATGCCCAGTTTTTAGATAAGGTGTTTTTTGGCGAAGCTGTATTTGAGGATTATTCACTTTTCCAATTGGTAAGGTTTATGGATGGAGTTGTTTTTAATAAAACTGTTTTCAAGGGAGAGCTTGACCTGCGTGGCTCTGTTTTTATGGCAGAGAGCTTATTCACTGGTGTCAAAATTTTTAAATCTGATCGGGAAAGTTATAGAATAATAAAACATGAACTATTAAAAAGTAATAACATAATAGATGCACTTGGTTTTTACCAGAAAGAGATGATTTGTTATTGGGAAAGTTTGTTTAATAATTCTAAATGGACTGTAATTAAAGGAAATAACCTTATTCACAAGGTCTTCAAATTTTTGCACATCAAATTCATGACTGATTTCAATGAGAAGGCAATACTTTTTTTGAACAGATATTCAAATAATTATGGATTAAGCTGGACACAAGGGATTAAATTCACGGTGTTGTTTGTTGGTCTTCCATTTTTCTTGCTTTACAATTCTTTATTGGCAGATCCGTATTACAAATCCATTTTTACCGATTTTGATTCATTTGTTTATGTTTTGGATCAGGGCTTACAGTATTTTGTGCAGTTTTTAAATCCTACGCATGCATTTGATTTCATGAAAGTTTACGATCCCCATCCTCAAGGGCCTGCATATATTATTGACGGATTCTCTCGCATTTTCATCACTTATGGCTATTATCAAACTATCCAAGCGTTCCGAAAGTTTAAGTTTAATTGAAAGAAGCAGCTAATTAGCATAATGGGCACCTGTCTTCACGCAAATAAATTGACAAATCTTCTCATGCATATCTCTTGCATCATCTGACAGGAAAATATTTTTGAGAATTAAGCGTATTTCAAAAACCTTAACTAAAAACCTGCTTAGTTAAGAAAATGGTACAAAAACTTAAATAAGGGAAAAGTTAGTTAAGGAAATAGGGTATTTTCTTAACTAACAAAAAGTGACTTAACGAAACTTTGAATTTTTCAAAGCTTGTTTTTCGTTCTTGTTCTATTCAACCGGATGGATTTTTGAGGAGATAACCCTATAAATAATGCAGATTGCTGAGTAGTATGTAATTGGCTATTTATCTGTCGCTTCGGGCAGAATGATTAAAGGAGTCTGTCCTTCGTAAACCAGTTCGTTTATCATAAACTTTCTGGAAACCCGATCAGAAAGCAGTCGCGATCCTCTTTGAACCACAAGGATTTCTTTTGTTTTATTGTTGATTACTTTTTTGATATCATCGAAAGGGTTTTGGCTTTGGTAAATGATTGCCTGTGTTTGAGCTTTGGCAGCAAAATGTTTGGTCAATTCTTTAAGTTGGGCTACAATTTGGCCCGGATTTGTATCAGCTAAGGTCAAATAAAAAAAGGTGAGTTGATTGGGGGTTGGATCAATAAAACCTATAAAACGATTCAAAGCAGATTTGTTGAAAGGATGTTTTTCGGAAATAGCAACATAAATGTTTTCTGTCGAAAGAGTTGTTTGTTTGGGTATGGCCACAATGATGGCATTAGTATTTTCGATCAAATCGAGAACGGTGCTTCCCAAAAACAAACTTTTAAGTCTGCCCTTTCCTTTCAGCCCGACAAAAACAAGATTGTCGAATGGCATTTCCAATAACCGAGATAAAGTAGTTAGCAAGGGCTTTTCAGAGACCAAAACAGAAACAGTGAGAGATGAAGGGATGTATTTTTTCGAAAGTGCATTCAGGTCGCGATAGGCGTTATTGTTTGCTTGTTTAATGAGTTGTTGTTTGCTTTCGATATCGGCAACAGTTGGAACAAAAACATCAGTTTTATGAACCAATACAATTTTGGCTTGTATTTGATTCCCCCATTCGCCAGCCAGTTGAATCAGCGTGTCAGTATATCTCGAAAAATCCACTAAAAGGATAAATTGCTTTTTCATGTTTTTTGCAAATTATGTTACAGCTGTTGAGCTAATTACGGTTTTATCCAGGCATGTATTCACTTTGCTGTAATCTTCTTCTGTATCGGCAAGCACCATCAGAATATCGTTGGCTTTTATTACTGTTGATCCACCTGGCCTGATGTATTCTCCACTACGCTTGATCATGATAATAAATGCAGATTGAGGAAAATGTAAGTCAACAATTCTTTTATCAACAGCCTGCGAATTTGGTTTTACTGAAAATTCCTGTAGTGAAGTTTTAGGCAGGTCGATAAGAAACTGATCAATTTCTGTAACTTTTTTCACTTTTTCGGGCAGTGCCACATGGAGCCATTTTGCAACGATAGAGAGTGTTGTTCCCTGTATTAAAACGGAGGTTACAGAAATAAAAAATACGATATTAAAAATCATATGAGCCTTATCGATTCCGGCCAACAACGGATAAGTGGCAAAAACGATTGGTACGGCACCTCGCAGTCCCACCCAGGAGATGTATAGCCTTCGTCTCATTTTCATTTTAAAAAACACCAGACTTAGAAAAACACCTACCGGACGGGCTATAATTATTAAAAACAATGAAATAAGCAACCCAATACCCATATATGGAAATACTTCGGATGGATAAACCAATAATCCGAGTGTGAGGAATAACACGATCTGCATGAGCCAAGCCAAACCATCATACATTTTATAAATGGTTTTTTTATGGATCAAATCCTGATTTCCCAGATAAACCGCACAGATATATATAGCCAGAAATCCGTTGCCTCCTGCAAAGTCAGTTGCCGAAAAAGTGATGAACATCAAAGCGATAACCAATACAGGATAAAGCCCTTCGAAATCAAGTTTGATGTTGTTAATAATCCATTTACTAAGTTTTCCGAAAACAATGCCTGCCACACCGCCAATACTCATCTGTAACAGAAACAAAGGGATCACTGATGCCAGACTTTGATCCTGATGTATAACCAGCGTCAAAAAAGCGATCGTTAGTACATAAGCCATTGGGTCGTTACTTCCACTTTCGAGCTCCAGAGTTCCACGGAGATTTGTTTTCAAGGCCAGACTTTTTGATCTGAGAATAGAAAACACAGCCGCCGCATCGGTTGAGGATACAATGGAGCCAAGCAACATGCTTTCGTAAATGGTAAAGTCTGTTATGAACCATACAAACATCCCCAGGGATAAAGCTGTAAGTAAAACGCCAAGTGTGGATAAGGCAACTCCTTCTTTTAAGATTGGTTTCACTGATGACCAATTGGTGTCGAGACCACCCGAAAACAAGATAAAATTAAGCGAAACAATACCGATAAACTGAGCAATTTGTGGGTTGTCGAAATTGATGCCACCAATGCCATCCGTGCCGGCAAGCATTCCGATAGCCAGAAAAAGAATCAGTGTTGGAACCCCGAATTTATAGGAAGTTTTTCCGGCTAATATGCTTGCAAACAGAAGCAAAGAACCAATAAGCAAGATATTTTCGATGGTCAGATACATAAAAGCTAATTAGGTGAAGCTGTACAAATTTACGATTCTTTTCGAGATTTTTTTTGTCAGAATACGTGCTTTTAGCAGTATCAGCAAGAGGAAGCGGACAAGGCAATCCGTAAACGCATCAAAGTCACCCTAATCATCCGAAATCTCACTCAGTTTTTTGCGGTAGGTCGAAAACACATTGGCACGCGACACATAGCCCAGATAACGTCCCTTATGAACCACGGGAATATTATACTTGCCCGATTCCTGGAATTTACGAGCTACTTCGGCCATGGGCTCGCCCGGATCAATGATATATTGTGGCATCACCATCAGGTTTTCAACAGTAGTATCGTAAAGGTCAGTATCAAACATAATATTGCGCACGTCATCCATCAGGATATGACCTAAAAAACTCTCATCTTCATCCACTACCGGAAAAATATTACGCTTGGATTGAGCAATAATTCCAACTAAATCGCGCAAGGTAGTGTCTGGCCTTACCACACTAAAATTGGTTTCGACCAGGCGGCGAAGACTCATCATATTCAAGATACTGCGGTCTTTATTATGGGTAAGTAGTTCGCCCCGCTCGGCCAGCTGATAGGTGTAAACAGAATTGGTATTGAATGCTTTAACAGTGGCAAATGCGATGGTACTCACGATCATCAGTGGCACAAAAAGGGTGTAGCCGTTGGTGATTTCGGCAATTAGAAAAATACCTGTAAGCGGTGCATGAAGGATGCCGGCAATCATGCCTGCCATGCCTACCAGCGCAAATTTCCCGGGATGCAAATCGCCTAATCCTAATTGATTCGTAAACAAAGCAAAAAACAAACCCGTGAAGGCACCAATAAAAAGGGCTGGAGCAAAAACGCCTCCCACACCTCCGGCTCCAAAAGTAAAGGCTGTGGCAAATGCCTTCACCAGAATCACGGCGATGAAAAGGATAAAAACTACCCAGCCGATATCCTTGTATGGAAAGAAAATGCTGTTGTTATACAGGGCACTATAATCGCCCTGCAAACTTTGGTTGATGGCTTCATAACCTTCACCATAAAGTGCCGGAAAAAAGAAAATCAACACACCGAGCAGCACGCTACCAATCAGAAAACGTTTCCACATACTTCCGAAACGTTTAAAAAAGTTTTCCGTGAGGATATAAACGCGTGTAAAATAGGCTGAAATGAGGCCTGCCAAAACACCGAGGGCCATGTAATAAACAGTATTACTGGGGTCAAAAGTCTCATGCAACTCAATGGGATACATAACTGCCTGTCCCATCATAAAATAGGAAGTCAGCACGGCAGTGAGTGAGGCTATCAACAGTGGCACCAGCGATGCCATTGAAAGATCAATCATGATTACTTCCAGCGCAAAAACAATTCCGGCAATGGGCGACTGAAAAATGGCTGCCATGGCTGCGGCGCTCGAAAGGCTGATCATCAGGGTGATCTGCTTGAAATTGAGCCGAAGCAGCTGTCCCAGATTCGATCCGATGGCTGCACCTGTTGAAACTGTTGGCCCCTCCAACCCTACCGAACCTCCAAAACCAACCGTAAAAGCACTGGTTATGATAGCCGAAAAGGTGTTGTGCCTTTTGATGATGCCGTTTTTTCGGCTAATGGCGTACAATACCCCGGGAATGCCGTGGCCAATGTCCTGCCGCACAATGTAACGCATAAAAACAATCACCAGAAAAATCCCAACGGTGGGGTAAATGAAGTAGAAATAATTTTCGTATTGACTGGTAAAACCGCTTGTTAGTAAATCTTTTATTAAATGGGCAGCATGTTTAATGATGATGGCTGATAATCCGGCCAGGATGCCCACAACCACACTGAGCACATACATCCATTGCTTGTCGCTGATATGATTGCTGCGCCAGCGTAAAAATCGACGTAAAAGGATTTCAGCTTTCAAAAGGTTTTGATTTAAAGGGGCGAAATTATCAAATTGCTTTCATTCTGGCAACTAAGAGTTTGCCTACGCTTGTTCGATTGGCTTATCTGGTTAAAAACAATCCTTTTATTATCTTCGCAGCCAAACACAACAATAATGAAAGTCATCAGCTATAACGTAAATGGTATCAGAGCAGCTATCAACAAAGGCTTCCTCGACTGGCTCAAAACAGAAGCACCGGATGTGATTTGCCTTCAGGAAATTAAAGCCTTGCACGAACAAATCCCTTTAATGGATTTTGAAGCCCTGGGCTATCATCATTTTTGGTTTCCGGCCCAAAAAAAGGGATATAGCGGAACTGCCCTGCTTTCGAGAATTCAACCGGATAATGTGGTTTATGGCATTAATCTGCCGCAATATGACAATGAGGGAAGGTTTTTACGAGCCGATTTTGGTGAGCTGAGTGTGGTGAGTATTTACCATCCTTCGGGAAGCAGCGGCGACGAGCGTCAGGCATTTAAGATGCAATGGCTGAGCGATTTTCAGGATTATGTGCTAAACCTTAGAAAGGAACGCCCTAATCTGATTCTTTCGGGCGACTATAACATCTGTCATCAGGCCATCGATATTCACGATCCGGTGCGCAATGCTACTGTTTCGGGCTTTTTGCCAGAAGAGCGCGAATGGATGACGGGCTTTTTGGAACAGGGGTTTATCGATAGTTTCCGGCAACTGAACAAAGCACCGCACAATTACAGTTGGTGGAGTTACCGCGCTAATGCCCGCGCTAATAATAAAGGCTGGCGTATCGATTATCATATGCTGTCAGAAAATCTGCTTCCGGCATTAAAATCAGCCTCCATACTGCCTGATGTAAAGCATTCTGATCATTGTCCGGTAGTGGTTGAACTGGCTGATTAAAAAGCTACTTCTCAAGCACTACAAAGGCACTGGCCATTTCTTTTACATGCGAAATACTCAGGTGGATGTGTTTTACCTGCTGTTTTTCGATGAAATCTTTCACTTTACCATGCAGATGAATTACTGGTTTGCCCAGTTCGTCATTAATCACTTCTATTTCATGAAAAGCCATGCCATAACGATAGCCTGTTCCGAGGGCCTTAAAAAATGCTTCCTTAGCGGCAAAGCGGGCTGCGTAATGTTGGTATTTACTTACCTTATCATCGGCATAAGCCTGTTCGCGTAAGGTAAAAAGTTTTTCTTTTAAACTTGTGCTATTAGTGAGCTGCCGTTCCATTCGGCTCACTTCAATGATGTCGTTGCCAATGCCAAAAATCATAGGGGTAGAATTTAAGCAAAGTTAGGTCATTTTTAATCAGCAGTCATTTGGTGGATAAGTTATTGATTTCTGTGTCTGCAAGTGTATAATGGGGCATAATTGCAGTATATTTGCTTATGTTTTTGATCGATTTGGTTTACAATCTGAGTGTTTTAGTTGCCATTAGCGTATTATCGGGTTTTATTGATATACGGTATCGTCGCACAAAACTGAATGGCAAAGTGATGCAGGGAGTGTTGTTTGGGCTGGCAGCAATCATCGGCATGATTTATCCTTTTGTGCTTACTGAAGGAATAATTTTCGATGGTCGCACGGTGGTTGTAAGTCTGGCAACAGCATTTTTCGGACCGGTTTCGGGTTTAATTTCGGGCTTGATTGCTTCTGCTTACAGGATTTTTGTAGTTGGTGGCACTGGCACTCTGATGGGTGTGCTTACGGTAGCATCAGCTTTTGTAATTGGTTTGGGTTTCTATATGTACAAGCTACACAAGGATTTAAAGACTTTTAGTCTGGGTCAGCTTTACCTGATGGGTTTGCTGGTACATTCGATCATGTTGCTCCTGATTTTTACCCTTCCGGATGTTTATCAAAAAGAAGTTTTTCAGGTGATTTCTCTTAGTGTTCTTGGTGTTTATCCCCTTGTAAATGTGCTAATTGGCAAAATTCTTTCAGATCAGGAAATGAATCGTGAATTGGTGAAAACCTTACGCGAAAGTGAAGCACAGTATCGGATGTTGATCACCCATCAAACTGATCTGGTAGTAAAAGTGGATATGGAAAACAAGCTCCGGTATGTAAGTCCTTCTTATTGCAGGCTCTTTGAAAAATCTGAAGCAGAAATACTTGGCAAAAATTTCATACCTCTGATACATGAAGACGACAGAGAAGCCACCCTGGCAGAATTGAAAAAGCTTTTAGTGCCACCGCATATCGCCTATATTGAACAAAGGGTGGGAACTCCCAAAGGCTATCGCTGGCTGGCCTGGTCGAATAAAGCTGTCCTTGACGAAAGCGGCAACCCTACTGCTGTAATTGGTTTGGGTCGCGATATCACCGATCGCAAAAATGCTGAACTGGAAAGTCGTCGAAATGAAGAACGTTATCGCCATTTGTTTAATGCTGCCCCCTTGGGAGCGATACTGGAAGATACAAACGGAATGATACTGGAGGTGAACCAAACTTTATGTGAGTATTACGGCTATGAGGCGCATGAATTGATTGGAAAACAAATCTGTGTGTTGGTTCCCGAACATTCCCGGAAACAGGCGAAAGAAAACCTGAGTACTATATTGCGTAACAAAATGCTGCACAGTACGATAGAAGGAATCACAAAAAGTGGGGCAATTAAGAAATTCGAGCTGATCGAAACAGTGATTACACTTCCTGACGGTAATCTGGGAATATTATCAATGGCCAAAGATATTACCGAGCAGGAATTGACCAAGGTGCAGCTTCGCGAAACACAAGTGCGTAATGCAGCTATTATCAGTGCAATACCGGATATGATGTTTACATTAAACGCTGACGGACTAGTAGTGGATGCTGTTTTGAACCGGGAGGCAAATAGCAAAACCTGGAACGAAAATCAGGTGTTGTTTAAGCATATTAAATCCATTGTGCCATTCAGTTTGGCTACCAAATTATTACAAAGCCTTTCAAAAACCCTACAAACGGACGAACTGGTATCATTTGAACATGCAATTGGGTTGGGGCACAATCAAAACTGGATTGATGTAAGAATGGTTAAAAGTGCTGAAAAAGAAGCCCTTATAATAGTCAGGGATATTAGTAAACGAAAAAAACAGGAAATAGAAATCCGTAACCAGAATAAGTTTATTGAGCGATTGCTCGATTCTATCCCCAACCCACTTTTTTATATGAATCGTGAGGGGTTTTATTTGGGAATAAATAAAGCTTTTGAAGACTTTTATAAAGTTAGAAACGAAGATATTGTTGGGAAAAAAATTTTTGAATTGCCATTTGAAGCAGAGCCAATGGAGCGCGATCAGAGTGATCAGGCAATTTTTAGCGGAAAAGAGCACCAACAGATTCTGGAGCGGGTGATTCAACTTAATGATGGTTCCATACGTAATGCCATTATTACCAAATCTTCTTTTCCGGATAGCAGCAATAAGATTGGCGGGCTGATAGGCATTATTATGGACATCACCGAGCGAAAAAAGATGGAGATGGATTTGTTGCATGCAAAGGAAAAAGCCGAGGAAAGTGATAAACTCAAAACGGCTTTCCTGAATAATCTCTCGCACGAAATCCGCACGCCTCTTAATGCAATCGTAGGATTTTCGGAGCTCCTTGATATGGGTTATTCCAGAGAGCAGCAAGAAAAATTTATTCGCACTATCAATAGCAATGCCGAGCAGCTGTTGCATATCATAGATGATGTGCTGGCTATCTCGCGCATGGATTCGGAGAAGATGCCGATCGAAAGTTTTGAGTTCAATGTGCGCGATTTGTTGTTGGATCTGTACGACACCTTTGAGCCTGAATCCAAGCAAAAGATGCTCGAATTACGGATGCCTGATTTACCGGATATTACCATCGAAGCCGACAAGGGAAAAATAAGGCAGGTGCTTTCGGGACTGATATCAAATGCTTTGAAATATACAGAACAAGGGAGTATCCATTTTGGTTGCAAGCCCCAAAACAAGGAGATTTTGTTTTATACCAGGGATACCGGAATCGGAATACCGGAATCGGAACAGGAAAAAATCTTTGAGCGGTTCTACAGAAGCGATGAGGTGCAGCTGAAAGCAATCAGAGGTAACGGCCTTGGATTGAGTATTGCCAAAGGTTTGGTTGAATTGATGCAAGGCAGGATTCAATTAAAATCGGAGCCTGGAAAAGGAAGCGAGTTTTTCTTTACCATCCCGCTCAAAATATCTCCGACTATTAAACAGAAAGAAGCCCGAAAAAATAGTCCAAAACTTTCTTTTTCAAGGATTTTAATTGCAGAAGATGAGCAGGACAATTTTGAATTAATGCGCTTAGGAATTCATAATATTTGCAAACAAATTGATCATGCCCTTAACGGAAAAGAAGCTATTGATCTGATAAAAAACAAAGATTACGATCTTGTACTCATGGATTTGAAAATGCCTGTGATGGACGGCTTTGATGCCACAGCAATAATTACTGCCCTGAAACCCCATATCCCTGTTGTGGCAGTTTCAGCATTTCAGCTTCCTGAAGAAAAACAACGTGCCAAAAATGCCGGTTGTGCAGCCTTCCTGGAAAAACCCATTCAGATGCAGCAGCTCTTCAGGATTTTGGCAGATATTGGTTAGAATACATTCGTTAACCTAAACAAGAGCTTTTTCAGGGTTTTTTTGTAACAAAGTTTTATTGGCTGATAGTATTTCTCCCGCATGGATGGTTCCTGGAACCTCCAATTAATCCTCAAATAATTTAAAACTGTGGCCTATTGATGGCTGTGGTTTTGGCAGTAAAACTTTCTTCCCACCCAATCATAGCATTAAAGCATTTGAAATGACTAAATTTACCCAGATCTGAAACCTCAATATCAGCTTCTTTGATTAAACCCTGATCGAGCAGAAATGCTCTTCGTACGCCTTTGAGTAAAGGTTGGGCAGGTGTGAACCAATCATTTCCATCAAAAAAGGCAATATTGCAATAAGAAGTATCTGTGATCAAACCATGTTTTACAATGAGTACATCATCAGCAGTACTGCGTGAATCAAATAACTTGTTTAAGGCAATGCGATCACTAAATTTTAAGTTGTATTCCAGATCGTTGGCTTCTGTAATTCTTAAACTTTTGATGGCTTTCAATTTATAGGGATGGTATTCAGGCAGCTGTATTGTTTTGCCGTAAAGCATCCTGCATTTAAATTTTCCGTTTTTTGGAAAAGGAAAAGAAGCGATCCAATCTTGTAGCGGAAGCTTGATTTTTTGGCCAAAATAACTTTCAGCAGCATAATCCATTCTGGCCTGATGATAATCCAGCAAAGGAAACCTTCCGTCTTCCAATAAAATGCTTTCCAGCAATGGAAATTCCTTGTCGGTTGTCATGCGATGTTATTGTTTGGCAGATTGAAGTCTAAAAGGCAGATAAACTTTTTGCAACAACTCATCAAATTCGGCCTTGGCATTGCTGTTCACGGTGATTCCGCCACCCGCTTTGTAAACCAAACCATTTTTTGTTTGTTCCACAAAACGAATCATCACGCCGCTATCCACATTTTGGCCGTCGAAAACGCCCATCACGCCTGTGTAATAGCCTCTTTGGTAATTTTCCAATTCCTGAATGAGTTCAAGGGTTCGCTTTTTTGGGGCACCGGAGATAGATCCAGCCGGAAGCAATTTTTGAAACAAACTTCCCAAATTATCCAAATAGTTCGAAGGCAGCTCACCACTGATCTTGCTGCTGCTTTGCCAAAGTGCTCCCTGCCAGGTAAATACTTTTTGAAGATAGCGGAATTTTTCCACGCGAATGTTTTCTGCAATGCTGTTTAAATCGTTCCGCAACAGATCGACAATGGTATAATGCTCAGCTTTTTCTTTGGGGTCGTTAATCAATTGCTGATCTGCGCCTTCGCGATCGGCACGAATGGTTCCCTTCATCGGAAAAGTACTTATTTTTCCAGTCTGAATCGTAACGAAAGTCTCGGGCGAAAAAACCACACATTCTTCAGCCAGCCACAGTTTGTATCTGGCCTGGCTGTGCTCAAATATTTGCAGCAGCTTGAGGTTGGTTTTTACCGGAACGGGCATGGTGAGGTTAAGCAAATAGGAATCGCCCCGGCGAAGGTGAAACATCAACTGTTCAAAAGTTTGCAAATAGTGTTTTTCGTCAGCCTCAGCAGGAAGGAAAAATGATTTTTCAGGCAGTTCTTCAGGTTTTCCGTAATCAGGACCGGCTCCGTTGATATTATATCTTATCTGTTGAGGATCAATTTCATCCAATGGTATTACAAAAGGTTTTTGAAGTTCAAAATCCAACACAAACAGGAATGGAACCCTCGCTTTTCCGAGTTCGTTCATCTGCCGAAAGATTGCTTCTGCCTGATTCATGCCGGCAAAGATAGTTTTCCTGGGCTTTGTTTTTGGTGACTGATAATTCTTTCTTCTCTCTTTTTGCTGGTTTTAGTACATTTGCCCTCCAAGTAAATACCATGAGAAATACCTTATTTTTTGTTTCCCTTTTTTTTATCGGAACACTCACTCAGGCGCAGGATACCCTGAAGGTGATGCATTACAATTTGCTTTATTACGGGGTTGTAACAAGCTGGTGTACAAATAATAACAATAATGTTGATGATAAAAATATTCACCTGCGTACTATCCTCGATGAGGTGCAACCGGATATTTTTACTGTGAACGAAATTGCAGCCAGCGAAGCTGTTCAAAATGAGCTAATGCAAAACACACTTAATGTTGGTGGCGTGAATCACTATCGAAAAGCAATGTTGCGCAATCAGGCTGGCTCAAGTATAGTGAACATGCTTTATTATGATTACCGAAAGCTTCGATTGAAGAAGCAATATACAGCCCAAAACTATGTGCGCGATGTGGATGTGTATGAGTTGTATTACTATGCTAATGATTTGGCGATGGGCGATACCGCATTTGTAGTTTGTGTGGTGGGGCATCTGAAGGCAGGAAGTTCCGGCTCCGATTCGGATAAACGTAAGGTGATGGCCGAAAATACCATGCGTTGGCTTGCTCCACGTTTTGCAAGTGAAAACGTGCTTTTTATGGGCGATTTTAATTTGTACTCCGGTTTTGAACCTGCCTTCCAAACAATGACTTCTTATAACAATCCCGAGGTCAGTTTTATTGATCCGATCGGGCAGGTAGGCGAATGGAATAATAATTCTTTTTATGCCGGCATACATACGCAATCAACAAATAGCAGTAATGATGCCGATGGATGTAAAGCCGGAGGTGGGATGGATGATCGTTTCGACTTCATTTTGATCTCGGATGAGGTACGCTTTGGAACAAAAAAGGTGAGGTACGTACAGAATTCCTATAAAGCCTTTGGTCAGGATGGTCAGCATTTCAACGGTAGTATTGGTTCAGGTAGCAATGGTGTTGTTTCAACTCAGGTGGCACATGCCCTTCAGCAAATGTCGGATCATCTTCCGGTTGTCATGGATTTAAGCATAGATAAAACACTGGATGTTAATGAGTTTTCTCCACAGGCTTTTATGGCAAGGCTGCATCCAAATCCTGCCGGAAACATACTAAATCTCTCCTATTTTGTGTCGGGCCAGGGCCAGATGCAATTGCAGCTAATGGATATCTATGGTAAAACAATTAACACTTTTGAACTTCAATCCCATTATGGCAGAAACAGTTTTAAGACTGATATCCAAGCGTTGAAGACAGGAATATACATCTTGCAACTTGTTGATGATAAGGGAAATAAAGAGGTGTTGCGCCTAATTAAATCTAATTGAAACGGATTTAAATTACACAGCCGAATACCTGGGCTAAAACGATTTTAAGGCTTGCTTTCAACTTTTCAATATCCTGTGCCGTACCCAGCTCTTTTTCCATTGAAGTAACACCCCGGTCAGTAAAACCGCAGGGGTTGATATAATCATAAAACCGCAAATCGGTGTTCACATTAAAAGCAAAACCGTGCATAGTAACGCCCCTGCTGGCTCTAACGCCGATGGCACAAATTTTCCGTGATTTGCCTTTAACTTCCGGATCGAGCCATACACCGGTAGCACCTTCAAGACGTGAAGCTGAAATGTCAAACTTTGCTAATGTAAGGATTACGGCTTCTTCCAATCGAAAAATATATTCGCGCACGCCAATTTCAAAACGGTCGAGATTGATTATGGGATAGCCAACAATTTGTCCGGGCCCGTGATAGGTGATATCGCCTCCGCGATTGATGCGGTAAAAAGATGCTCCTTTTGAGCGCAGAAAATCTTCATTCACCAAAAGATTCGTTTCGCTGCCACTTTTGCCTAACGTATAAACATGCGGATGCTCCACAAACAATAAATGACCTGCATCTTTTCTGCTGTCTTTATTTTTGATCAGCTCCTGAAACAAAGTTTCCTGAAAATCCCAGGCTTGTTGGTAATCCATGTTGCCAAGGTCGCGAAAAAGGAGTTGTTTGGGCATTACAAAATATGTTTTTCGGCATGATACGAACTGCGTACCATTGGACCGCTTTCCACATGGCGGAAGCCCATTTTCAGGCCTTCCTCTTCATACATTTTGAATACCTCCGGCGTCACAAACTCCTTCACAGGTAAGTGATTACGGGTAGGTTGCAGGTATTGTCCAATTGTCATAACGGTGGCACCCG
>JAQVGO010000062.1 GCA_028696715.1 Bacteroidales bacterium | reverse complement strand
CATGCCTGAAATATTTTAGTGTAGTAAGCACCGGATTTGGAGCTGTTTGGCCTAATCCGCAAAGTGAATTGTTTTTGATCTGATGTGCCAGGTTTTCAAGCTTTTCGATGTCGCCATCTTCTCCTTTGCCTTCGGTGATTCGTTCCAGCATTTCGAGCATTCGTTTTGTGCCAACGCGGCAGAACGTGCATTTTCCGCATGATTCTTCCTGTGTAAAATTCAGGAAGAACTTTGCCAGGTCGATCATGCAGGTGCTTTCGTCCATCACCACCATACCGCCTGATCCCATAATTGCCCCAGTAGCGTTTACAGAATCATAATCCACAATGGTATCGCCTAGTTCAGCCGGAATACATCCACCCGAAGGGCCTCCCAGTTGTACTGCTTTAAATTTTTTATCGCCCTGAATGCCGCCACCGAGCTTAAAAATTATGTCGTTGATTGTAACACCCATCGGAACTTCAACCAAGCCACCATGTTTGATTTTTCCAGTGAGGGCAAATACCTTGGTTCCCTTGTTTTTTTCTGTCCCGTAAGCAGCATAGGCTTCAGCACCATGATTGATAATCCATGGGATATTTGCCCAGGTTTCAACGTTATTAATATTGGTAGGCTTTGCCCACAATCCCGAAACAGCAGGGAATGGAGGCCTTTTGCGCGGCATGCCTCTTTTGCCTTCGATGCTGGCTATCAGTGCTGTTTCTTCGCCACATACAAAAGCGCCGGCACCTTCTTTTACATAAATATCAAAGGAGAAATCGCTTCCAAAGAGTTTTTCGCCCAGCAAGCCTTTTGCCTTGGCCTGGTTGATGGCAATATTAAGCCGTTTGATGGCCAGAGGATATTCGGCACGGCAATAGATTACGCCTTGCGAAGCGCCAATTGTATAGCCGCCAATCATCATGCCTTCGAGCACGGCATGTGGATCGCCTTCGAGAAGTGAGCGATCCATAAATGCGCCAGGATCACCTTCGTCGGCATTACAGATGATGTATTTTTGATTGCTTTCGTTTTGGTAAGCAAATTTCCATTTCAGCCCTGTTGGGAATCCTCCGCCTCCGCGACCTCTTAGTCCGCTGTCGATCATCGTTTGGATGATATCCATCGAAGATTTGTTTTCGGCGATAAGGGTTTTAATGGCTTTGTAGGCATCGCGCTCCAGTGCTTCGTCAAGTGATTCGGGATCCATATAGCCGCAATTACGCAGCGCGATTTTTACTTGGCCTTCAAAAAAACTGTCTTCGGGTGTTTTTTGTTCTTCTGCAACGACTGCCCTTTCAAGATCGATTTTGCCATCGAGTAAATGGGATTTTAGAATCCCCTCGACGGCTTCGGCATTCATATCGCCATAAATTATTTTTCCTTTTTCGTCTTGAATTTCCACCAATGGCTCTTTGTAACACATTCCAATGCAGCTGGTTCTGGCCAGTTCGAAATCCATTTCACCTTTCGCTAAAATTTCTTCCAGCGCGCTATATGTTTTGGATGCTCCGGCAGCTATGCCACAGCTTCCCAATCCAACGATAACTTTTGTTTTTTTCATAATCTTTTACTTTTCTGCTTTGGGCTGGTCGGTACACAATTGGTTTTTGATCTCTTTGAGAATTTTTACGGCACTTTTACCGTTGAGCTTACCGTATGTGTTTTCGCCAATCATCATCACAGGTGCCAGTGAACAGCAACCCAGGCAGGCAACTGATTCAAGGGTGAATTCGCCATCAGCTGTGGTTTCGCCGTCATTTACTCCCAGGTGATCTTTTAGAGCGTCGGTGATTGCATTGGCATTTTGCACATGACAGGCTGTTCCGTGGCAAACTTTGATGATGTTTTTGCCAACCGGACTCAGGCGAAATTGAGCATAAAAGGTGGCAACACCATAAATATCTGCAGGTGCTATTCCTGTGGCTTCCGAGATGGCTTTGAATGCACCGGATGGAAGAAAACCATAAAGCTCCTGTGTACCTTGTAATAATGGAATCAAACTCCCGGGCTTTTGATCGTATTTGATCAATAAGGGTTTCATCAACGACAGATCAGCATCATCCTTAAGTTGACTGTGCTGGGTATGGGCAATTCGATTGATTCGCATAATAAGATAAATTGAATTTAACAACAATCTTGAGCGAACTAAAGTAGCTATTCTATCCGAAAGCAAAAGGGTTTAAATGCTGATTAACAGCTATTTATATTCAGTCTAAATTATCTAAACATCTAAATATCTGAAAGTCTTACAGAAAGCTATTTATGTTGTATTTCACTTTTTTATTGTTTTTGCTCAATGATTTATCAAGTGGGCATTTCATTGCGTGAATCACGCAGGAGATTATGATTGTATTGCTGAAAGGATTGATGACTAGTGTTTTTCTTGAGAAATAGTCGTTTTTGCTTGTTTTTTGGAAGCAGTTATTTTTGTAAAAAATTTCAATTTGAAACTGATAGAAACCTGGAAGCTGCGAGCGGATGCACAAAACCCAAATTACAAAGTTTTGGTTCGTAAGCTAAAGTCGAAAAAGAGAAAAGAAATTGCTGCATTGGCAGATCAACTCCACCATGAAGTATTTAAAGAAATTGATTGTCTGGATTGCGCCAATTGTTGCAAAACCATTCCTCCAATTTTGAACGATACGGATTGTCGCCGACTTTCAAAAACTCTGGGAATGAAGGAGAAAGATTTCTTCTCGAAGTATGTGCGCATCGATGAGGATGGCGATCAGGTGATGGCTCAAACGCCTTGTCCGTTTTTAATCGAGAACAATCATTGTCTGGTTTATGAGAGCAGGCCGCGTGCTTGCAGGCAATATCCGCATACGGATGGAAATCAATTTGCTGAAAATACAAACCTTCATGCTGCAAATAGCAAGCATTGTCCGGCCGTATTTCATATTTTGCAGCGCATCGAAAAGCAAATTACATCGCCCTGAGTTTGAATACGTATCTTTGCAAAAAACTTTAGCATGGCAGGTTCAAACTTTGTTGATTACGTAAAAATATTCTGTCGCTCGGGAAAGGGCGGTGCAGGTTCGGCACATTTGCGGCGCGAAAAATTTGTACCCAAAGGCGGCCCTGATGGTGGAGATGGTGGCAGAGGAGGCCATGTAATTCTGAAAGGAAATGCTCAAATGTGGACTTTACTGCATTTGCGCTATACCAAACATTTGTTTGCAAAAAGCGGTGAGTCTGGCGGAAAACAGCAACGAAGCGGTGCCAGTGGCGAGGATGTAATTATAGAAGTGCCGCTGGGAACCATTGCTTTACATGCCGAAACACGCGAGCTGATGGCTGAGATTACCGAAGATGGCCAGGAAATAGTATTGCTTCAGGGTGGACGTGGAGGATTGGGAAATCAACATTTTAAATCTTCAACCAATCAAACACCACGCTATGCCCAACCGGGCGAGGATGGCAGCGAAACCTGGATTATCATTGAATTGAAACTGCTTGCTGATGTAGGGCTGGTTGGCTTCCCAAATGCCGGTAAATCTACTTTATTGTCAACGGTTTCTGCTGCAAGGCCTGAAATTGCTGACTATCCGTTTACTACACTCGTGCCCAATCTAGGAATCGTAAGCTATTACGATTACAAATCTTTTGTGATGGCAGATATTCCTGGAATCATCGAAGGTGCTTCGGAAGGTAAAGGATTGGGATTAAGATTCTTGCGGCATATTGAACGGAATTCCATTTTGTTGTTTATGATTCCTGCTGATGCTGATGATATTGCCAAGGAATATCGGATTTTATTAGGTGAATTGGAAGCTTATAATCCTGAATTGCTTGATAAATCGCGTATATTGGCTATCACTAAAAGTGATTTGCTGGACAATGAGCTCAAGACAGAGATTAGGGAACATTTGCCTGATTTGCCTTATATTTTTATCAGTTCAATTACAGGGGAAGGCATCAAAGGCTTAAAAGAAATGCTTTGGGAAGCATTGAATGAATAACATTTTCAACTAAACCTTCAAGGTTTCAAAAACCTTGAAGGTTTAGTTGGTCAGACAGAAAATAAGCTCAATTACCTTCCAATCATTTTATTAGGATCAACCCATTCGGTAAATTGTTCGTCAGTCAGCAGGCCAAGTTCCATTGCAGCTTGTCGTAAAGTAGTATTTTCGGTGTGTGCTTTTTTGGCAATTTTAGCAGCATTTTCATAACCGATATGCGGGTTTAAAGCAGTTACGAGCATCAATGAATTTTCCAGATTTTGTTTGATCCGGCTTTCGTTAGCCTCGATACCATTCACTGCGTGTTCGGTAAAGCTGATGCACGCATCCCCGAGCAATCGCGCTGCTTGCAGCAGATTAGCAATCATCACCGGTTTAAATACATTAAGCTGGAAATGACCCTGCATGCCACCTACAGCAATAGCCGCATCGTTTCCAATTACCTGTGCACAAACCATCGACAGGGCTTCGTTTTGTGTTGGGTTTACTTTTCCGGGCATGATAGACGATCCGGGTTCATTGGCCGGCAAAATGATTTCTCCAATGCTGCAGCGTGGTCCGCTGGCCAACATACGTGTGTTATTGGCAATATGCATCAGGCTTACGGCTAGTTGACGCAATGCACCGGAGGTTTCTACGATGGCATCATGAGCCGATAAAGCTTCAAATTTGTTGGGGGCGGTAATGAATGGCAATCCGGTGAGTTTTGCAATAGTGGCAGCCACTTTTTCGGAATAGCCTTTAGGTGTGTTAATGCCTGTTCCAACGGCAGTTCCGCCCAGGGCAAGCTCGCTAAGATGTGCCAAAGTGTTTTTTAAGGCTTTTAAGCCATGATTGAGTTGTGCCACATAACCTGAGAATTCTTGTCCCAAGGTGAGTGGTGTAGCATCCATCAGGTGTGTGCGACCCGCTTTGACGATATTTTCAAATTCTTGAGCTTTGGTTTGCAATGCGTCACGCAGGGTCTCAACGCCGGGAATAGTAACCTTAATCAGCATTTCGTAGGCAGCGATATGCATGGCAGTGGGGAAAGTGTCGTTCGAAGACTGCGATTTATTTACGTCATCATTCGGGTGGATGGTTTTTTTGGTGTCTTCGAGGCTGCCGCCAGCAATCACATGGGCACGATTTGCCAGCACCTCATTCATGTTCATATTGGATTGGGTGCCAGAACCTGTTTGCCAGATTACAAGTGGGAAATTATCATCCAGTTTGCCTGCCAGCACTTCATCAGCGGCTTTTGTAATCAGGTCGCATTTTTCTTTGGGCAACACGCCAAGCTCCATATTGGCAATGGCTGCTGCCTTCTTTAAAGTGGCAAACGCATAAATAATCTCCTTAGGCATCGAGCCTTCGGGTCCGATTTTAAAGTTGTTGCGTGAGCGTTCGGTTTGGGCTCCCCAATACTTTTCGGCAGGGACTTCTACATTGCCCATGGTGTCTTTTTCGATACGATAATTCATCTTGTTTGGTATTTTATTGGTTTGAAATGGTTTACGATTATTGTTTTTGCAGGCGGTTATTCAAACTGCTCAAATGGGCTTTTAATTGGCTTATCACAATCTGGAAATCATCTGCAGCTTCTTCTGTGACAAGATTCAGGTTTTTGCTGATGATAAGCAAAGTTTCTGTTTGTGCCAGCGCAGCCAAAGCCTCCGAAATTTCGGAAGCAGAACCTCCATTTAGCGCAGCTGCCAAAGCCATTGGGATATCCGTTGCCTTATCACGAAGTTTTCGGCTCATGCCTGCCTTTTCTGATTCAGGAAAGTATTCCGTGAGGGTGTAAATGTCCTTCACAAAACTCATCAGGGGTTCCCACAAGGGAAGTGATTCTATATTTTGAGACTTCTTCATAAAATATTATTGAGGTTTTCGGGAGGATCGGCCCAAACAGCTTTTGCTCCGTTGATAATTATTGGCCTTTTGAGCAATTTCGGATTGTCGGCTATGGCTTTAATCAGTTCGGCATCAGAAAGTTTCTTTCCTTTAATTTCTTTTTTGTAGGCATCTTCTTGTTTGCGAAGCAGCTCTTCTGCAGAAAGTCCTGTTTTGCTGATGATTTCTTTCAGCTCTTCCTTGCTGATTCCTTCTTTGATGTAGTTGATCAGCTCGAAATCTTTGGTTTTTTCTTCGAGGTAAGCAAGGCCTGCGCGGGATTTTTTACAACGCGGGTTGTGATAAATTTTCATGGTTAACTAATTTTCATTTCATTAAACATCTTTACCGAATTCCATCAGATAGGCTTTGATAAAACCATTCAGATCGCCATCCATAACAGCTTGTACGTTAGAAGTTTCGTAACCAGTACGTACATCTTTAACCAACTTATACGGATGCATCACATACGAACGGATTTGCGAGCCCCATTCAATTTTTTTCTTGCTGCCTTCTATTACGTTAATGGCTTCCTGCTTTTTGCGCATCTCAATTTCATAAAGCTGCGATTTTAGCATTTGCATGGCTTTTTCGCGGTTTTGAAGCTGAGAGCGGGTTTCCTGACATTCTATCACGAGTCCGGAAGGTGCATGTCGTAAGCGAACCGCAGTTTCAACTTTGTTCACGTTTTGGCCACCCGGACCGCTTGATCTGAAGGTGTCCCAACTGATATCGGCCGGACTTACTACGATATCAATATTGTCATCCACAATGGGATACACATAAACTGAAGCAAAGGAAGTATGTCTGCGGTTGGCAGAATCGAAAGGGGAAAGTCGCACTAAGCGGTGCACGCCGTTTTCGCTTTTCAGGTTGCCAAAAGCGTATTCGCCATCAATTTCGAGTGAAACGCTTTTTATTCCAGCAACTTCACCTTCCTGCATATCAAGTTCTTTCACTTTGTGGCCATTGTCTTCGGCCCACATCATGTACATTCGCATCAACATCTGCGCCCAGTCCTGGCTTTCGGTTCCGCCAGCTCCCGCATTGATGTTGATTATGGCCGGGAGTTTATCTTCTTCGCCCGAAAGCATATTCCAGAATTCAAGTTCTTCTACCTGTTTCAGACATTTATCATATGCCTGATCTACTTCTGCTTCGTCAGCATCTCCGCTTTCGAAGAGTTCCATGCCGATTTCTAATTCTTCAAAGCTCGATTCGGCTTGATGGTAGGCGTCAGTCCAGCGTTTTTTGTCTTTAATCTGTCTGAGTAAGGTTTCTGCTTTTTTGGGGTCATCCCAAAAATCCGGTGCCTGAGTGCGTTCTTCTTCTTCTCCAATTTCCATCAACTTACGGTCGATGTCAAAGATACCTCCTCAAGGCTTCGAGCCTCTTACGCAATTCTTTTTGGGATTCGGATTGAATCATTTTTGTTCTTCTTCTTTTGGGTTAGTGTACAAAATTAACAAGATTTTGTTAAGCGGTATTTTTTCGGTTAACTATAAATCCAATTCGTTGATTAGCTGCCAGATGAGTTGTGGTTGAAATCCTTTTTGAAAGGCATATTGGGCAAGTTTTGTCCGTCTTTTATAGTCATCCGATTCATTTATTTTTTTTGATTCAAGCACTTTTTGAAGGATTTTTCGGTATTCTTCTTCATCAATTTCTGACAAACCAATTTCTGTCATTAATTCGGGTAAGCCTTTGCTGCGCATGCCGGCAATGATTTTGTTTCGCCCCCAGTGATTGTTTCGCAGTTTGCCAAGCGCATAAAAGCGGGCAAAGCGTTCTTCGTTGATCAGGTCTTCTTCTTCGAGCTGACGAATAATCTTATTGCACAATTCATCACTGATCGACCAGCCTTTTAGCTTGTTTTTTACTTCCTGAAGTGTGCGTTCCTGATAATCGCAATAATGGCGGGCTTTATCCAGAAAAAAGGCGAATGATGCATCCGAATCTGACATTTTTCATTGGTTTTTTAATCGGTAAAATAGTGTAATGAAATATCGAAAATCAATACGGAATTAGCAGGAATATTAGGTGTTGATTGATTACCATAACCCAGACTGGAAGGGATATAGAGTGTGATTTTGCCGCCTTCTCCAATCAAAGGAAGTCCTTGTTGCCAGCCTGCGATAAGGTTTTGGAGTGGGTGGGTAAAAAAAGATCCCTGATCGAAGGGTTGATTATTGAGTAGTCTTCCGGCATAACTTACAGTAATAGTTGATGTATCCGTTGGATGGCGTTCGTTTCCACTTTCTTTAATCACATAAAACAGGCCGGAAGCAGTTGATTCAGCGGTGATATTATTTTCTTCCAGATAATTGAGAATAAGTTGTTTGTCGATGTCATCCTGATTTACAACCTGCTTTTCTTTGCAGGCTGAACCTATCAGAAGGAGAATTATGACACTTAGAAATAGATTTTTCATGGGATCAGTTCAATAATTCATTTACAAATTTAGGCACTCCTGTTGAGGCTTTTTCTTTGATCAGTCGTATTTTTCTCGTTTGATAATCGGTGCTTGTTTTGGGGTCGATCAGTGTTATGGGGCAAAAATCTGGTGCGTAATTAATCAAGCCAGCTGCCGGATAAACTACTAGGGATGTTCCAATAACGAGCAGGTGATCAGCGTTTTGCACCATTTGTATTGCTGGCTCAATATTTTTTACCATTTCACCAAACCAAACAATATGCGGCCTGAGTTGTGCACCTTTTTCGCATCGGTCGCCAAGTTTAAGCTCCCAACCATCAAGGTCATAAATCAATTCAGGAAATTTGGTGCTTCTCACTTTGCGCAATTCACCATGCAGATGCAAAACGTTTTTTGAGCCGGCGCGTTCGTGCAGGTCATCTACATTTTGAGTGATGATTTGCACCTCATATTGGCTTTCAAGTTTTACGAGGGATTTATGGGCTTCGTTGGGTTCGCATTCGAGCAATTGTTTTCTTCTGGCATTGTAAAAATCCAACACAAGCTGAGGATTTGATGCCCAGGCTTCTGGAGTAGCAAGTTCTTCAAAGCGGTGGTTTTGCCATAATCCATCATCATCCCGAAAGGTTTTTATACCACTTTCGGCACTGATGCCAGCACCACTTAAGACTACTATTTTTTTCACCTTTTGAAATGGCTTGATGCAAACAAAATTAAAGATTTACCGGCTAATAACTAAAAAAACCCTGCAGAAAAGATTCCACAGGGTAAGTAAAAGTTGAGATAAGAATTAGAATAGCTTCATGTCGTCCAAAACTTTCATCACTTTTTGAACAGCTTCTGAAGAATCCTGCAGGAGTTTTTTCTCTTCTTTGTTTAGTTCCACCTCGATAATCTCTTCAATTCCTTTTCGTCCGAGTTTTACCGGAACACCCAGGTAAACGTCTTTCAGGCCGTATTCGCCCTGCAACATGGCACAAACAGGGAACACACGACTTTGATCATCAACGATGGCTTCAACCATTTGGGCAGCAGCAGCTCCGGGAGCATACCAGGCTGAAGTTCCCATCAGATTTACGAGCTCTCCACCACCTTTTTTGGTTCTTTCCACGATTTTGTCCAGCTCTTCTTTGCCAAGCAATTCTGTTACCGGAATACCGCTGATGGAGGTATATCGCGGAAGTGGTACCATGGTGTCGCCGTGGCCGCCCATCAGGAGCGCGTGCACATCAGTCGGAGATACATTGAGTGCATCCGAAATAAAGGCGCGATAACGCGCAGTATCCAGTGTTCCGGCCATGCCGAATACTTTACGTGAAGGCTTGTTGCTGGCCAGGTAAGCAGCATAGGTCATCACGTCAAGAGGATTCGAAACGATAATAATGATCGCATCCGGTGAATATTTTACGGCTTTTTCTGTCACGTCCTTTACGATTGCAGCATTGGTTTTGATCAAATCATCGCGCGACATGCCAGGCTTGCGTGGTAAACCAGAGGTAATTACAATTACGCCTGATCCCTTGGTTTTTAAATAATCATTGGTCACACCAATCACACGTGTATTGAAGTGATTAATAGGAGCAGTCTGCCAGATATCGAGTGCTTTTCCTTCGGCTGTTCCTTCTTTGATATCAACAAGTACAACCTCTTTTGCCAGATTTTTGTGTGCGATTACATTGGCACAGGTAGCACCTACATTTCCGGCTCCGATAACAGTGATTCTTTCCATAACGTTTTATTAATGAATTGTCTTTTAATGAATGTTTGCAGCAACAAGGCACAAATATACATATCTTATTGTTTAATTGTGTCTCACTTTATTATTCCATTTTAAAAAAATCAAAAAAAACTGCCTCTTTCATTGGGAAGCAGTTTTTGAGTTTGGCTGACAAAGTGTTTATTTAAGCCTTGGTTTACGTCCTGGAGTGTAAGGTGCACCAAGCTCATCCAATTGATTTTCAATCGATGTGAGTTTGGCATCAATCTGATTTAACTGATCAATTACCGGAGCAAGTTCCTCTTTCAGGATATTGTAATTCATTATCATTGTTTGAGTTGGATCGCCCGAATGCGACCAGGTGCCTGATAAAATAGCTCCCAAACGATAGCGCAACGAAACGGGTTCCGGTGGCACTTCTTCAAAGCTTGCCTGTGGCGAAGTTCCGTTCATCACAAAGTTGATGTCGTTCAACTGGGAAGCTAGTTCGCGGGTTTGGTTTTCCAACGCTGTTTGTGGCTCAGTCATCATATGAAGCACTTGGCGGATGTTTTCGTTGCGATTGTTAATCGTATTAAAATAGCGCGATGTGGCATCATAGGTTTTTCTGATTTCCGTGAGGTCAGCATAAAACTGATCTAGTTTTTCTGGATTAGAAACCGGTAAAGTTTTGTTGTTGAGTGTTATAGCTTCAAAACTTACAGGCCCTGCCAGGGGTTTGATTTCATCGTCGAATGCCATAGCCAGCTCAACACTGTATTTGCCTGGCAGCGCAAAATATCCTGAACGATTATTTGCTACAGGATTAAATTTGGCATCGTCATCATCCTGGCTACGAGGCATTTCATGCCGTAAATCCCAATTTACCCGATTAAGGCCTTTTGAAGGTTTTTCGAACAAACGCCGGATGGTATTGCCCTCAGCATCGCGTATGGTAAAGATCAGATAAGGTGCCAGTTGTGCTTCCTCTTCGCGCAGCTGTTCTGTTGTTGGCTGAGGAATTGGCTTGCCTTCTTTGAAAAGCTCTTTTTCCTTTTTAAGGCGTTCCTGTTTTTTTGTTTTAGGAATATCTTTCAGGAAATAGGTGAAAATGGCACCAAAATCAGGGTTTTTAGCGGTATAAAACATTGAACCTGAACCATTATGGCCGCCGTCGTACACAAACATAAGTGCGTCTTTCACCGGGAAAATCTGTGCCTCAGTTTCTTTTAACATTTCAGGTGTAATATCCCTGAGTGGGCTGTAATTGTCGAGGATATAAAAACCTCGCCCAAAAGTTGCGATTGCCAAATCGTGTTCGCGTTGTTGAATCGCGATGTCTTTTACGGCAATATCCGGAAGGCCGTTGCCTAGTTCAGTCCAGATTTTTCCGCCATCCACGCTTGTGAAAAAGCTAAATTCAGTTCCAACAAAAAGCAAATCGGGATTGATAAAATCTTGTTCGATGGTATGGACAGTTTCATCGGGCAGGTTGGCCGAAATATTTGTCCAGCTTTTGCCTTTGTCGCTGCTTTTTAAAACGTAAGCTTTAAAATCGTCATTTTTTAGGTTGCTAAAGGTTGCAAAAACAATGTTTTCATCAAATTTAGAAGGAAGCACATCGCTAACGTAGGCATATTCCGGAACGCCAGGAAAACTGCTGATTTTTGTCCAGCTGTTGCCATCATCTTCGCTCACCTGGATTAAGCCATCGTCAGTTCCAACGTATAGCAAACCAGCTTTCACTGGTGATTCTGCCAGAGAAACAATTGTTCCCCATTGGGAAGTGGAAAGGTCTTTGGCCACGGCATTTGACGGCCAGTATTTTCCCATTACCGGGAACTGGTTTCTGTCTTCATCACGGGTGAGATCTTCACTGATTACCTGCCACGAATTTCCTCTGTCGTCTGATTTAAACACCTTGTTGGCAGCCATATAGAGTGTGGTTTTATGGTGTTTGCTAAGGAAAAATGGTGCATCCCAATTCCAGCGATAATGCAGTTCGTCTTTTCGTGGTTCGGGTTTGATTTTTACTTTTTCGCCACTTTTTTTATCATAGCGGAAAATGTTACCGTATTGATAGGCAGAGTAAACGATGTCGGGATTATCTTCTTCAATGGCCTGCCAAAAACCATCGCCACCCAAAGTTACAATCCATTCGCAGCTGCTAACGCCATTTCTGCTGGTGTTTTGACTTGGGCCTCCCAGGCTGTTATTGTCTTGTGTGCCACCATAAACCCAATAAAAAGGTTCTGTGTTGTCAACATTTACGCGATAAAATTGTGTGATGGGGAGGTTGGTTTTGTGGATGTAATGGGTTCCGTTGTCGAAAGTTTCATAAATGCCGCCATCGCCACCGATCATCCAATGGTTGCTATCGTCGGGATCAATCCACATGGCGTGATCATCCACATGGCGTTCATTCAAACTAACATTGCTCCAGGTTCTTCCGCCATCGCGTGTGACTTTTGTGTAGGTATCCATAGAATAAACCACATCCGGATCACTGGGGTCGCAAACCAATTCGTTATAATATTGCCCACTGCTACTGTATTTGTTCATTTTTTCGAATGAAGCGCCGCGATCAGTTGAGCGGAAAAAGCCACCTTGCTCGTCAGCGGCTTCGATAATCAGGTAAACAATATCAGGATTTCCCTGTGGAATGGCAATTCCCATGCCGCCCATATGCGCTGATGGCAGGCCTTTGGTGATTTTCTCAAAGCTTTTTCCGGCATCAGTTGAGCGGTAAACGGCTGTTTCGGGGCCTCCGCCAATTTTAGAGAAGAAATGTCTTCTGCGTTGTTCGGATGTTGCAAAAATAATATCGGGATTTTCGGGATGAAGCAGCACGTTGTTAACACCCGTATTTTCTGAGATTTCAAGAATTTTGGTCCAGTTTTTTCCGCCATCTTCTGTTTTATAAAGTCCGCGTTCGCCACCCGGTCCCCAAACAGAACCTTCGGCTGCTACATAAACAACGTTACTGTTTCGCGGATCAACTTGTATCATTCCAATCTGTCGCGAATCATTCAGCCCCATGTTTTTCCAGCTTTTTCCGCCGTCTTCGGTTTTAAACACACCATTTCCGTAGCCCAAGGCACGCTGATGGTTGTTTTCGCCTGTTCCTGCCCAAACTACATTAGGGTTGTTGGGATCCATGGCCAGACAGCCAATGGCATAGGAACCATAATTGTCGAAAATGGGTTTGAAAGTTGTGCCGTTGTTGTCTGTTTTCCAGATATGTCCGGATGAAACTGCTACATAATACTCGCTGTGGTTGTTGGGGTTTACAGCAAAATCAGAGATACGTCCTGAGGTAAATGCCGGCCCGATGTTTCGCCATTTTAAACCTGAAAGATCTGATGATTTGAGGGTATCAGCAGCTTCTGATTTTTTTTTGTTTCGTTGTGCAATCGCCTGTGATCCGGTAAATATGAAACCTGTCAGAAGGCTCAAAAGGATCAACAATCGTAAATTTGATGTATTCATAATACCTGATTTTTGTTTTAATGGTCGAAAGATAGAAAAAAAGCTACATATCATTTGATTGATTAAGTTTTCGGAAAAACTTATCCAAGAATTAGACCTTCTTTCAAGATAAACCAGGAAAAGATTAGGCTTGTTGAGGCTATTGTAATCAGTAGTAAAGCAGTGAATAAGTTTGGTTGAGTAGTGAGAGTTTCTGCTTTTAAGCTTGCTGTTTTCGTAAAAACTACAGGAATTAAACTTATTAGCATCGAGAGAATCAGCAAAAAGTCTTTGAGCTCAAGTGTATTGAAGTTTACCGTAAGTATCAGCATGCTACCGACAAAAAGAGGGATTAAAAAGCTATACAAAAAGTTTAAGATTTGTGTGTTTTTGGTGTTTAGCTGAAAAACTTTACCATAGAATAACTTTCCGGCCAAGCTCCCTGCCTTAACTAAAAAAAAGATTGAAATACCGATTGTTAATGTTAAGGCTACCTGTCTTATATCCATTACATTAGCTACCCTAAACAATCCCCTTTGAAGTAAAAGATCTTCGCTCAACAGGCCAAAAGTAAAATTAAAACCATGCAGAAATACCCAAAGATGGAACAGCTGAACCCAGAATTTTTTAGGTTTAAGAATCAGAAAAAGTAAAACACTGATTGTAGCGGCTATGAAACTACTAACTGGTTTCGACATGAAGACACTTACGATGGCATCACTAGTCCAAAGCGGATCAGCATCAGCTATGCCAAATTCCACGCTGTTGCCAAACAATCGGGCCGGAATATCCAAATCATATGCAATGTAAAGAACCGACAAACCTGACAAAAGGTAAACGAAAATATAGGCCAGTAAAAAAGCTCCCAGCGATTGCAATACAATAGCCCATCGTAGCTTACTATCTGCCTGATTTTTGGTTTGGTCTGTTTTTATCATGATTAGGCTTTTCAAAAGAGAGTAGTTTTTGCGTCAAATCATCCCTGCCTATTTGCGCCAGTTTTTGACGTATCCAGCTTTGATTTTCGCGCTTATACCAGAAAAAGAATTTTTGTTGGGCAGTTTTTTCAGGTTTTGTTCTTGCTGTAAAAACAGGTTTTAACGTATAAGGATCAAAACCACTGTAATACATCACTGTGGCAACTGTCATTGGCGTAGGCGTGAAATCCTGTACCTGTTCGAGTCTGAATCCCAGTGCCTTGGTATCGGCAGCCAGCTGTGCCATATCTTCCAGATGACTTTCAGGATGGCTGGAAATAAAATAGGGAATCAATTGCTGTTTCAGGCCGGTTTGAGTATTGATCTGGTCAAATTTTTCCTTAAGTTTATAAAACAGTTTGAAGCTGGGTTTGCGCATGGTTTTGAGCACCTGATCACTGGTATGCTCGGGGGCTACTTTCAAGCGTCCGCTCACATGCCGGGTAAATAACTGTCGCATATATTCATCATAACCCAAGGCATCGTTTTTTTCAGGATCATCCGTCAAAAACAGATCATAACGCAAGCCCGAACTCACAAAAGCTTTTTTTACTTTAGGGTGTTTATCCACGCTTTGATAAATATCCAGGAGTGGTTTGTGACTGGTATCAAGGTTGCTGCAAATGGTTGGAAAAACGCAGCTTGGACGTTTGCAGCTGTCGCAGATGGGTTGGTGTTTGCCTTTCATCTGATACATATTGGCCGATGGCCCGCCTAAATCGCTGATGTAGCCCTTGAAGTCATCCATTTGCGTGATCTGATCCACTTCTTTTAGGATGGATTCCTTGCTACGGCTGGTAACAAACTTACCCTGATGAGCTGAGATGGTACAAAAACTGCATCCGCCAAAGCAACCCCGATGCATATTAACAGAATGCCTGATCATTTCGTAGGCCGGAATAGCACCTCTTTTGGTGTATTTGGGATGTGGTTTGCGTGTGTAAGGCAAATCAAAGGAGGCATCCAGTTGTTTTTCGCTGAAAGTAGGGTAGGGAGGGTTGATCACGACTGTTTTTCCGCCCGAATCTTGCAGCAGTCGGGCTGCCTGATGTTTGTTCGATTCCTGTTCGATATGCCTGAAATTGGCCGCATAAGCTTTTTTGTCTTTGAGACAGATTTCATGATCTGTCAATCGGATATCTCCGGCAGGATGTGGTGGTAGGGTCTGGTTTTTTTCAACGACAAAAAACAGCTGTGGGATAGATTTTATCTTATCAAGGCTTTGGCCTTTATCAATGGATTTGGCCAGCTCAATAATAGCCAGATCGCCCATGCCGTAAACACCAAAATCTGCTTCAGAATCAATCAGGATAGAGGGTTTGAGCTGATCCGACCAGTAATCGTAATGCGTTACGCGTCTCAGGGAAGCCTCAACGCCGCCAATTACAACCAGACTGTCAGGAAAAAGTTTTTTTATGATTTTGCTGTAAACTGTAGTAGCATAATCTGGTCTGAAGCCGGAATCGCCGCCGGGGGTGTAAGCGTCATTGGATCGCAATCTTTTGTTAGCGGTATAATGATTTACCATCGAATCCATATTCCCGGAAGTGATTCCAAAAAACAAACGAGGCTCACCAAATTTTTTAAAATCCC
>JAQVGO010000061.1 GCA_028696715.1 Bacteroidales bacterium | reverse complement strand
TCTTGCTCTTTCTTCTTCAATTCCCCGCTTAGTTTTCCGCTGTTTTAGCTGCTGTGGGCGGATAGCATCGCTCACACTTGATTTTTGGGAACTTTTGATCAAGCAAAAGTTCCAGAACAATTATAGATATAGCACAACCTCCCGACATTTCAGTCGGGACAGGCTATTCTGGGTTGAAATCCCTTTTCAAAACCACATTAACTACAATAGCAGCAACCCTGTCGGGGTTGCGCCAAATCAGACAAATACTTCAAATCACCACCGGGCTGGAGCCCCCATTTTTGGACATGTCTACCAGCCAGGTAGAGGTTTGGGGGCAATGTGCAAAGAATAATCTTTTTCAAATATGATGTGTATTACAAGTATGTTTCGAACACAAATCAGCGTGGATTAAGTATGTACGAAACTTCAGTTAGTTCATTTTCAGAACAGGGCCAATAATTGCGAAAACAAGATCATCAGCACCAATGCCAATGGGTAAACTGCTGCATAGGCTACTGAAGGTGCGTCAGTTTCTGTTTTGGAATCAATAGCTGCAAGGCCGGGTGTGCTCGTCATGGCACCGGTTAAAGCCCCCAACAGACTGAGCATATTCATTTTAAAAAACCAATGTGCAAATAATGCCGTCAATATTAAAGGCAAGATGGTGATAGCTGCTCCAATGGCGATCAAACTTAAACCATTCTGCGTTAAAACTTCAGCCATCTCGGAACCAGCTGAAGTGCCCACTGCCGACATAAACATCAGCAAACCCAGCCGCCGCAACAACTGGTTGCCACTTCCCGACATTGACCACAAAACCGGACCGGTTTTACCAATATTACTCAATACCAATGCCACGGCTAATACCCCTCCTGTTAATCCCAGGCTGAAGTCGAAAAGACCAAAAAACGGCACGCTAACGGCTCCCACAGCAATGCCAATTACGATTCCCAAAGCGATTGGCAGGAAGTTGGTTTCAGACAGGCGGCGATCGTCATTTCCAAGAAGCTTTTGCACTTGCACCATTTCCTGGCTCGAGCCCGAAATCAATAGTTTGTCCCCAAAACGCAGCCTGCTGTGTGGATGTGGTGTGAGATCAATTCCCGATCGCCGGATTCGGGTTATGGTGGCATTCATAGCCGTAAGATTCAGCTCGCGAATGCTCTTGTTTACAACAGCTTTGTTGGTTACCAGCATCCAGTTCACCTCAAAGCGATCATCAAAACTCAGATCCTCGTTCACAGGTTCGCCAACCAACAACTCCATCCGCGAAATGGCTTCTTCGCTGCCAACAACCTTTAAAATATCACCTAATTGTAGCACAGTTTTCGCATTAGGTGCAAAAGTAATACCAGCCTGTTTCACACGCGAAACAACAGCACCCGTCATGCTACGCAGATCAAGCTCTTTAATACTTTTACCTGCAATATTCTGATTTTTAACTCTGATTATTTTGTTGATAATCCCAGGATGATCTTCAAGTAATTGATCGCGATAATGCTTTTCCTCCTGACTAATTTTTACACGCAACAAGCCAGGAAAAAAACTCACAAATAATATTACACCGATCACTCCAACAGGATAAGCCACACCATATCCTACCGCCGTTACCGCCGAACCCGTGGCTTCGAAAGCCGCTGCCAAACCAGGCGTTGATGTCAATGCGCCATTGAATATACCGATAGCCAGATCTGCAGGCAAATCAAAATAATGCATGGCTGCCAGCGTGAGCATTGCAGCTGAGGCAATCAGGCTGAAGGCAATCACAAAAAGCCGATGCCCATACTGTTTAAATACTTCAAAGAATCCCGGGCCTGCCTGAATGCCAATTGTAAAGATAAAAAGCAACAGCCCAAGCTTCTGAAAAACTTCAGGTATTACAAACCCCCAGTGCCCCATCAAGAGTGCAACAAAAATTACCGCACTCGAATCGAGCGAGAAGCCTTTGTATTTTACATTGCCCAGCATCAACCCAAGGGCAATGATCAGAAACAAGGCAAAATATCCTTCATTCAGAAAAGTGAACATAATAGTCAAATTGAACCGCAAAGGTAATTGTTCGGTTTCAATTGGATCAAATTGCATTTTACTCACAAAAATTATTGGCAAAACAATCAAATATCTAAATTGCTAGATTTATTAATGCATTTATACTAATTTTGAAATTCAATTTAGCCTTGTTTATTAGCATGAATCAACTACCACATAATTCCAACTTTTAATACAATCATTTATGAGAAAGCTTTTTTACGCATTCATTTTTCTTTTTGCAACACTGAGCAGCTTCGCACAATGGAGCAGCAATCCTGCTGAAAATCTGAGGATAACAGATTATTCAAGTGAGGATGTGATACCTAAAACAGCTCTTTGTCCCAATGGTGATGTGTACATTGGTTTTTTTTCGCTACAATCCGGAAGTTATGATGTCCGTCTTCAACGACTTGATCATCAGGGGAATATCCTATGGGAAAACAATGGTATCCTGGTAAGCGATCACCCTTCGATGTCGTGGCTTACGGATTGGGACGTAACAGCCGATCTCGAAAATAATGCCATTCTTTCGTGGCAGGACATCCGCAATGGCGGCAACAACAATATTGTAATCTATAAAATCTCTCCCGACGGGGAATTCCTTTGGGGCGAAGACGGTATCAGTCTGACTAACAGCACCACCATGGATGTTACGCCTGTGCTTACGGTAACAGCTCAAAACAATGTAATTGTAGCCTGGCAGGTTGATCTGGAGCTTATCATGATCCAGAAAATTGCTCCCGATGGATCATTACCTTGGGGAACAGCCGGAATCAGTATTACCGGATTAAACCGATACACCTGGCCACAATTGCTTCCGGTAGGAGATGATGATTTTATTGTGAAGTATTTCGAAGATAGCGGTCCGGTAAATGCACCAACACGCCATGTGTATGCACAACGCTATACCTCTGACGGTAGTGGTGTTTGGGACGCACCAGCTGTAATTTCCAATGCAGGAGGAATAAGTGCCTGGACGCAGATTTTCCCTTTCATCAATGATGGAAACGACGGCTTTTATATTGCCTGGCACGACGATCGCGACTTCAATAACAGCGCCTCAGCTTTTGTGCATCACATTGATGTTGATGGCAATCCAACGCTTCAGGAAAATGGCGTGGAAGTATCGGGCAATGCCGGTATGAACCACTTCTACCCTGCCTTGTCAAAACCAGAAAACGATCCACATATCTACGTTTTGTGGAATGAAGTAAACGGAGATCAAAACCAATGGGGAATCTATGGACAAAAAGTTTCAGCCGCAGGCGATTTGAAATGGGGAGCCAATGGCAAAGCCATCATTCCAGTGACTTCGCATGCCGTGCTTCCACAAAAAGGGCTTCAGCATGGAGATGATATTATTTTGGTGTATGAAGACTATTTCGATGGCGTTGAAACATCATTAAAAGCTTTCAGACTTGATGCTCAGGGAGATTTTGTTTGGGACGACGAAAGTGTGTTTATTTGTAATGTTCAGTCTTCAAAAGTACACCTGGATGTTTCTGAATGGGATCAGGATCAATGGGTGATGAGTTGGGAAGATGACCGGGACAGCAATGTAGAAATTTATGCACAAAATCTTTTGCCCACCGGAGAATTAGGTTCTGCAGCAGTCAATGGAACACTTAGCGGAACAATTACGCTAATCAATGGCACAGCCGATTTAAGCCTCACTGAGATTTCTGCCGGAGATGTTAGCACTTTTGCTGATACTGAAGGTAATTACAGTCTGTCTTTGCCTGCCGGAACCTATGAAGTTGCTGCTACGAATCCTTATGCCGAAACAGCCATTGAAGGCGATGTCGAAATGCTTGAAAACGAGACGACAACACTTGATTTTGAATTGAATGTCAATCGCACTGACATGATTATCAAAGCAGTAGATCAGTTTGGTGCACCAGTATTTGCTTCAGGGGTAAACCTTGAAGTTAGTTTCACAGGTCCCGAAGGAAACTACAATGCCATTTTTGATGAAGTAGAGTTGATTTACGAACAAATGCACTATGGTGAATATTCAGGAACTGCCACCTTAGATTTATTAGAACCTGTTGAAGCTGAAGCTACAATTGATGCTGACAACAATGAATTGGTGTTTGTTTTTATTCTTGGCAGCCTGAATGAACAATCCACCGGAATAAAGCTTAACATCGCTCCAAATCCTGTAAGCAGTCAAAGTAAAATCAATATAATTTCAGAACATAACGAAAAGATTTCTATCTGGTTAATAAATCTTACCGGACAGCATGTTATACAACCACAAGTGATCAATCTCCAACAGGGAAATAACTCGCTTTTGCTCTCTGATTTTATTTCTTCTGATCAGTTGCAAAATGGAATTTATTTGTTTCAGCTGAAAGGAAAATCGTCGTATGGGCAACTTAAATTTCTCATAAATAACTAATTACATATTATATTTTTCGAAGAAAGGCAGGCATTTGGTGTCCTGCTTTTTTCGTTTCTCTGATATTCTTCCAAAAATAGTAATTTCGTGTCCTATAAAAAATGAGCAACTGATATGCCTCAGGAACAAAACAATGATACCTGGAAAACCAAATGGTTCAGAATCATTTTCAGACATGATACCCGGAATGGAAAACTTTTTGATGAAGTACTGCTGGTCCTTATTTTATTAAGTGTTGCCGTTGTTTTTCTCGACAGCATGCCTGATTTGCACAAGCGTTATGGTGGCTGGTTATTTGCCGTTGAATGGTTGTTCACCCTGGTATTCACAGTGGAATACATCATTCGAATACTCGTATCGCCGGTCAAACGAAAATACATCTTTAGTTTTTACGGCATCATTGATTTTGTCTCAGTAATCCCAACCTATCTCAGCCTGATATTGGTCGGCTCGCAATACCTTATCATCATCCGCATTCTGAGGTTATTAAGAGTCTTTCGTATTTTGAAACTCGTCCGTTTTACTTCAGCTTCGTTGTATTTGCTTCATGCCCTGAAACATTCACGCGAAAAAATTCTGGTCTTTTTTGGCAGTGTGCTGATCTTAGTCACAATCATCGGCACCTTTATGTATCTGATCGAAGGCCCCGAAAATGGTTTTAAAAGCATTCCCGTCAGCATTTATTGGGCTATCGTTACCATCACCACGGTTGGATATGGCGACATCAGCCCTGCCACACCGCTCGGACAATTAATTGCTTCCCTGCTGATGCTTACTGGTTATGCCATCATAGCCGTGCCAACCGGAATTATCACTTCAGAAATGGCTCGCCGACATACCTCAAAAGAAAAATCACCAACTATCGAATGCCCTCAATGTGGTGAAAAAGACCTTAATCCCGGTGCTAATTTTTGTCGCAATTGCGGTAATCCACTTAAATCTTATGATTAGTTATTGAGCCAATTTTTAAGCTAAAAAAGGTATTTTTGCAAAAAAGAATAATATGTCGGAAAACTATACGGATGACAGCGTAAGGACACTTGACTGGAAAGAGCACATCCGCCTGAGGCCTGGTATGTATATCGGAAAATTGGGAGATGGCACTTCCCATGACGATGGAATTTATGTTTTACTCAAAGAAATTATCGACAACAGCATTGACGAATATGTGATGGGACATGGAAAAACCATCGAAATTTCTATTCAGGACGACCTCGTTACCGTTCGCGATTACGGAAGAGGAATGCCGCTGGGAAAAGTGATCGATTGTGTAAGCAAAATCAATACAGGAGCCAAATACGACAGCAAAGTGTTTAAAAAAGCCGTCGGACTTAATGGCGTTGGTTCTAAAGCCGTTAATGCCATGTCGTCTTATTTTAAGGCACAATCCATTCGCGAAGGCAAAACTAAAATTGTTGAATACCAGCAAGGTGAGATCATTGCCGATCATCCACTCGAGCCAAACGAAGGCAAACAGGGCACCACGATCAGTTTTATCCCTGACAGGGCCATCTTTGGGCAATACCGTTACCTTCAGGAATATATTGAGGAGATGATGTGGAATTACGTCTTCCTCAATAACGGCCTCACCATTTTGTTTAATGGCCAAAAGTTTCAGGCAAAAAACGGTCTGCTTGATCTGCTCGAACGCAATATCGCCGGTGCCGAAAGGATGGTATATCCCATCATTCATATCAGGGAAGAAGATTTTGAATGCGCTTTTACTCATGCCAATAATGTTTATAGTGAGGAATACTATTCCTTTGTAAACGGCCAGCATACCACACAGGGCGGCACGCATCAAAATGCTTTCAGAGAAGCAATCGTAAAGACAATCCGGGAATTTTACGGCAAAGATTACGATACTGCTGATATCCGCACCTCACTGGTTGCAGCCATCAGCATCAAGGTGCAGGAACCCGTTTTTGAATCACAAACCAAAACCAAGCTTGGCTCTACACATATTGAGCCGGGCGGACAAACAGTGCGTAATTTTATTGGCGAGATAATCAAGCGCAATCTCGACAATTACCTGCATATGAATGCAGAAACTGCCGAAGCCTTGCATCGCAAAATCATGCAAAGCGAGCGGGAAAGAAAAGATATGGCCAATATCAAAAAGCTTGCCCGCGAAAGCGTGAAAAAAGCCAGTCTGCACAACAAAAAACTGCGCGATTGCCGCATCCATTTTAATACCAACCACGAAAAACGCCTCGAAACTACCCTGTTTATCACCGAGGGCGATTCAGCTTCGGGCAGCATCACCAAAAGCCGCGATGTGCAAACACAAGCAGTATTTTCATTGAAAGGCAAACCGCTTAATTCTTATGGATTAAGTAAAAAGATTGTTTACGAAAACGAAGAATTCAACCTCTTGCAGGCCGCGCTCAATATTGATGAATCACTCGAAAACCTGCGCTACAACAATATCGTGATTGCCACCGATGCCGATGTTGATGGCATGCACATCAGGCTGTTGTTGCTTACGTTTTTCCTGCAATTTTATCCCGACCTGATCAAAACAGGGCATCTCTATATCCTGCAAACACCGCTCTTCAGGGTACGCAACAAAAAGGAAACCATCTATTGCTATTCTGATGAAGAAAGGGTGAATGCCATCAAAAATCTGGGCACCAATCCCGAGATCACGCGTTTCAAAGGTCTGGGTGAAATTTCACCCGATGAGTTCAGGTTTTTCATTGGCCCAAGCATAAGGCTGGAACCTGTAATCCTGAAAAGAGATCTTTCCATTCCGGAAATTTTGAGCTTTTATATGGGCAAAAACACCCCTGAACGTCAACAGTTTATCATCAACAACCTGCGCCTGGAAGATGAACTGACAGAAGACAAAATCAGTGCCTGATCACTCTCTGATCTTTGCAATGGCTTTGGGCAGGTGACTGATAATATCAGAAGCCAGCATACTTTCCATGCCCAATTGTTCGGCTGCCAGATCTCCTGCCATGCCGTGAAGGTAAACGCCTAACAACGATGCTTTTGCCGGACTGTATCCTTGTGCAACAAGTCCTGCAATAATCCCTGTCAAAACATCTCCGCTTCCGGCTGTTGCCATACCGGGGTTACCTGTAGGATTGAAATAGCATTTGCCGTCAGGCATGCTCACACAGGTATAAGCTCCTTTGAGTACGATTATCAATCCAAAGCGTACTGACAATTCCTTTTGAAGCGAAAGCCGCTCAAAGCCATTTTGCCATTTTCCTGCCAGTCTTTCAAACTCTTTGGGATGCGGTGTTAATATGGAATGCTTAGGCAAAAAGGCCAGCCAGGTCTTGTTCTCAGCCAAAATATTAAGTGCATCAGCATCTAATACCAGAGATTGTTTGCTATTCTGTATCAATAATTTGAGTGCCGTTGCTGTTTCAGGCGCAGTACCAATCCCCGGGCCAACAGCTACTGCATTAAAAGGAGCCAGATCAGGCAGCTCACTAAAGTAAAACTCATGTGAATCAAGGCTGATCATGGCTTCCGGAAAGGCTGATTGCATCGGATTGCATGCTTTTATGGGAAGATGCACATGCAACAGCCCTGCTCCGCTTCGCATACAAGCCCTGGCAGCTAAGATGGCTGCACCCGATTTATTTGCCGATCCTGCTACCAATAACACATGACCAAAGTTACCTTTATGCGCAAAACGTGCCCTGGATTTCCACCAGGGTTTTAGCAGAGCAGCTTCCAAATAATGATGATTGGCTTTAACCTCATGAATAAAAACCGGATGTAATCCAATTGGCAATATCTCCCAACGTCCGACAAACTTATCATTCTCCGGCCAAAAAAAGCAAAGCTTGGGAAATTGAAAACTCAGGGTGTAATCTGCTTTTACAACGGTATCAGTTTTGTGATTAATCGGCTGATCTGCATATAATCCCGAAGGGATATCAATGGCCACAACCACATTTTCTGATTCGTTCATGCTCCTGATACAGGCTTCTGCCAGTCCGGTAACCGGCCTGTTAAGTCCTGAGCCAAATAATGCATCCACCACTATGGCGTCTTGTTTTATGGCTGGCAATTCCGAAATATCAGAAATTTCAATGAGTAAGGACTCATCCAGCATAATCAGCCGATCTGCATTGAGTTGACAATCGTTTGTAAGTTTTTCTGCAACCTTGATAAGGTATGTAATAACATGATAGTTATCCTGTGCAAGCAAACGCGCCAACACTAATCCATCTCCACCGTTATTTCCAACTCCTGCAAAAATCACAACGGGTGTTTGTGGTTGGAGCCTTTTTCTAATCCACTCATAAAGCTGATTTGCTGCTCTTTCCATCAAAGCATCTGATGCAATTGGTTCGTTTTCTATAGTAAAAGCATCAGCTTGTCTGATCTGCTCTGCGTTGAGTATTTTCATATACAGCGATTTACCACAAAATTAAAGTCATTTACGCTACAATGCAACCCCAAAGGGATTGATTCTCAAATATAACTATACAAATTTGGTTGTTCTTACCGGGAGAATAAAGCTTAAAAAAATCACATTATCACAGACACAAAATACAACAATTTGATAATGAACAGTTTCAGGCCAAACTAAAATCACCGGAATACGGTAAGCCCTATTAAATATGTTAATTTTTTCTTAATTTTGTTTGTCAAATCAAACCTAATTACAATGAAAAATACAATTCTCTTTTCGCTCGTTTTTCTGCTGGCAATATGCATCAGCAGCTGTACTAACCAGACATCTGAAAAAGACACGGTTTCTGAAGCAGATAAGACATTAATCGAAACCGCCAATCGCTATTTTGCAACGCTTCCAGAGCCTGGAGATCCCAATACGCCCGAAGCCATTCTTGGGAAGAAACTCTATTACGACACCCGCCTTTCTGCTAATGGCGAAATGAGTTGCAATACTTGCCATCCGATTGCCAATTATGGTGTGGATAATTTGCCCACCTCTCCTGGCCATGATGGCACCTTGGGAACACGTAACAGCCCAACAACTTTCAACGCATGGTTTCATACCACCCAATTCTGGGATGGCAGGTCGCCCGACCTGGCTGATCAGGCCAAAGGACCGGTGCTAAATCCCATTGAAATGGGCATGAAAAGTGCTGAGGATGTGATTGCTATCATGAATGCCGATGAAGAATACCAACAGCTTTTTGCTGAGGCTTTTCCTGAGGATGAGGATCCCATCACTTTTGATCGGTTTGCTGATGCTGTTTCAGCTTTTGAAAGCACACTGGCAACCCCGGCAGCTTTCGACCGTTTCCTCAGTGGTGTGAAGGATGTGATGACTGACGATCAAAAAGAAGGCCTTTCCCTGTTTATTGAAACAGGTTGCATTGCCTGCCATATTGGTCCCGGGCTTGGTGGCACAATGATGCAACGTTTCGGACTCATACATGGCCCTTATTATGACTACACCAACTCAGTGCTAAAGGATAAAGGCGTTGCCGAAGTGACTGGCAAAGAAGGTGATGAATTCGTTTTCAAAACACCTTCGTTGAGAAACATCGAAAAAACTGCTCCTTATTTTCATGACGGCAGCACCGAAAGCCTGCATGAAGCCGTTAAAATTATGGCTTACACACAGTTAGGCCGAGAATTATCTGACGTACAAACCAATAAACTGGTAGAATTCTTCAAAAGCCTGACAGGCAAAATTCCGGAACATGCTTTGTAAACATATATGGCTAAACCAAAAAAAACGCCTTGAAGTTCAAGGCGTTTTTTTTGCACGGTAATAAGAGGCTATTGAACAGAATCAGCCAAATCACTACCTGGTTTGAACTTAACTACTTTTTTAGCAGCTATACTTATTTCCTTACCAGTTTGTGGGTTACGACCTTTTCTGGCAGCTCTTTTCGAAATTGAAAAAGAACCAAAACCAACAAGGGCAACACGATCACCCTCTTTTAAGGCTTTTGTAGTAGCATCAATGAAAGCATCAAGTGCTTTTTTTGCATCTGCTTTTGTCAATTCGGCACCTACGGCCATTGCATCAATTAATTCAGCTTTGTTCATCTTCTTGGATTTTAGTTAAAAAAATTGGTTGAATACCGCACAAATATAGCGTTTTAAACTATCAGCGCAAGTTTTCTGGCAGAAAAGTACAAAAAATGTTGATAAAACAAGCGTTTTGTTAATAAATTTCACAAAAATCAGAAAGTTTTTCCTGTATTTCACCCGAAAATCAAGCTGTCGCCGCAACATTCCTTATCAAACATCAACTTTCCAACTTCCTTTCAAATCGAAACCATTTAAAAAATCCTGTACTGACATGCTGCGTTTGCCAGGTGTTTGAATTTCTTTCAATGCTAAGGCTCCATCCGGATGGATAATTTTTATAAAACTTTTTTGGTCAGTCAGCAAAGTATAAAGCTCACCCATGTTTCGTTCCATGTCAATCTCTGATTGAAAAATCTTTAAGACAAGCTCTTGCCCCGACACCTTATTAATAAGGGTTGTAAAGGCTCCGGGATATGGCGACAAACCTCTGATTTGATTATACACCGTCGTCAAGTCATTCTTCCAGTTAATCCGGCAATCCTCTTTAAACAACTTTGGGGCCATGAACAGTTTTTGATTCCTTGTCTGTGGTTGTGGGGATAAATCGTTGTTTGCCAGACCATAAAGTGTATCTACAACCAATTGCTTTCCCGCTTCCATCATCCTGTCGTGCAGATTTCCGGCAGTTTCGTCAGCAGCTATCGACATGCGCTTTTGCATCAGAATGCTGCCTTCGTCAATCTTTTCGTCAAGCAAAAACGTCGTTATTCCCGACTCATTTTCACCATTCATAATAGCACGATTAATAGGTGCTGCACCTCGGTATTGCGGCAAGAGGGAGGCATGCAGGTTAAACGTGCCCAATCGGGGCATCTTCCACACCTCAGCCGGCAACATTCTGAAAGCGACTACCACAAAAATATCGGCATTCATTGCCCGAAGCGTATTAATAAAATCAGGATGTTTTAGATTGGGTGGTTGCAACAAATTCAGTCCTTTCTTTATGGCCAAGGCTTTTACTGCTGATTGTTGCATTTTTTTACCCCTGCCTGCCGGTTTATCAGGAGCTGTGACGACAGCCTTCACCGGTATTTCTGCTTCCAGTATGGCTTGTAGCTGGGCAGCAGCAAATTCGGGGGTACCAAAAAAAACGATTGAAGGTTTCGTAAGCTTTGCATTCATCGAAACAAAATTAAACTATTCTCTTTCAAAACACTATTGTCAGGTAAAATGTTATGCCATCACTACGCCAAGGATGACAACTATGCCTCAATAGCGCATTTTTAGGTGAGATTTTATAGATCAACAAATTATCCCAGAATAAAAAACCTGATCTCATTCGAAATCAGGTCTTAAATTTTTTTTCGCTCGAAACTTTTATCTTCCTTCGGCACGGGCGATATAGCGGTCAGCATTGCGCCCTTCGGTGGTATTCGGGAAATTCATTTTTAGTTCGTTGTAGATCTCAACAGCTTTTTTATTGTCGCCGATAAGTTCATAGGTTTGTCCGGCTTTGAGTAAAAACATCGGACTGCTAAGCTCATTCGATTCATGACGGGCTGCTTTCAAATATTGGTCAGCTGCTTCTGATTTCTTGTCAAGCTCAAGGTAGGCATCACCAATAGCACCCAGGGCCATTGCAGCCACAACTTTATCCTTTCCTTTGAATTTCTTTAAATGACTAAGTGCTTCTTCATATTCGCCTTGTTTAAGGAATGAAATGCCGGCATAATACTTTGCCAGGTTACCAGCTTTGGTTGATCCAAACTCATCGATAACATCCAATAAGCCAAGATTATTACCGTCACCATAAAGTGCTTTATTTAATGAGTCCTGCTCAAAATAAGCCTCAGCCATAAAGAGCTGGGTTTGAGCTTCCTTTTCAAGCGGATCAAAGTAATAACGGTTGATACCAAAATAACCTAAAACAACCACAACAATTATGGCAACCACTGCCACCAACGATTTCTGGTTGTTCTCGATAAACTGTTCTGTTTTGCTCAGGGTACTTTCTACCGCTTCCAGTCTTTCGTCGCCTTTATCCAATCCTTTTTTATTCGTCATAGCTATTGAAATTTTGAAGTGCAAAAGTAGTTTTTTTCCTGAAATAAAAGACACTCAGCCAGTTTTTTTTACATTTGATGCCACAAGTATAGCTTATGAATATCAGACTTTTTCTGACTGTTTTACTATTATCAGGCTTTACCAGCATACTGAATGCCCAACAAAAGGGTTGGTTCATTATTGAGCAGCAAGAAGATCGGTATGGAAACGCTTCAAGTCAGTCCGTTTTCATTCAGGGTCAACAGCTAAGGATCGAAAATGCAGCATCTGTTTTTATTATCGATCTGGAAAACGAACAGCTTACCCTGGTATTTCCTGTTCAGCAAATCTTTTGGAAAGGCAGTGCCAGGCAATTACGCGAGGCAATACTAAACAGCCTGAAACAACAGCTCGAAGAAATGATAGCGCGACTACCAGAGCACAGCCGTGCCGAAGCCGACAGCAGTTTTAGAAGTGAGTTAAAACTCCTTGAAGCTGACAATTCAGACAGCACCCTGTCAGTTCCATTAAAAATTGAAAAAACCAATACCTTTGATACCATCCTGGGTTTTGTCGCTCAAAAGCATAACATTTTCCTGGATAGCGTTTTGCTCGAAACCATTTGGACAAGTAAAGAAATCAATCCTTATTCAGGAATAAACAGCGCACTTTTTCGCAAAATGACAAGTATTTTCCGCCCCCCTTCGCGTGTACAAGCACATCGCGAAACTGATCTGTATCAGCAATTTACAAGAGAAAATATGGTAATGCGTTCGGTTATCCCAACCCCGGTTGGCGAAAGCACAACAGAAATCAAACAAATCAAAGGCGTTCCCATCCCCGGGGATTTTTTCCGACCTCCACCCGATTATAAAAATGCTCGTATTGAGGAAGTTATTGCCATAACAATGGACCAGGAAGCACCCTTTGTTACAAATGGATTAAAACCCGAAAAAACCAGTCCGCAAAATCCTTCTGATGAGCAACAAAAAATCCGGCCTCCATACTAATTTTTAAGCTGGTCATAAACATCAGGCCGACAGAGGAGATTTGGTTTATTTCCTGTATTTTTGAAGGTCAAAAAAAAATCATAAGAAATAAATCAAATCATCACTTCATGAAAGTTCATGAGACTTCAGCCCGAAAAAGTTTGCTATTTACCGGCACGCTAATCGTTTTAATCTTTTTCAGCTCCTTGGCAGCTAATGCCCGGCAAACCGACGAATCTTTTTATGCCGATCAATGGCTTGTCATACCTGTTCAGGCTTACGAACCTCCCCTCTTCTATCAGCAAGAAGATACCTATGGCGATACAGTAAGCCTGAAAAATATGTTTGACCAGCTCGGCTTACCAAGCGATATCAGGCCCACTGAGGGAAAGTTTCTCCTCTCCGCACAAGAGGGCTCCGCCCGATGGGAAAAGCAATATGCCTCCAAATCAGGAGAGTTAATCTTAAAACCAAATAAAAACAGTACGTATAGCTGGACTCTGGCAGCCGGATATTTTGAGACTGAACGTTTTGTGAAAGTTTCGTTCACCTTGAAATCCAAAGCCCTGGCCAGTCTGGAGGTTAATGGCCAAACAATCATCGAAGCAGCCAATAAAGCAGGAACCGACAAAACAGTATCCCATAGTTTTGAACCGGGCAAACATCTGATCCTCATCAAAACGCTGTATGCACCTGCATTTGCTAAAGATTGGAAGTTGAGCCTGCAGTACGAGATAAAATCTAAAGCTGAGGTCATTTGGTCAGCCGATCCCGAAAAATACATGAATATGGAATTGTTGCTCGATGGCATCCGATTGACCAGCAGCGGCATTCATTCCAGTGGCAAATACATGATGTTGAATTACACCTATACCCACGCACCCGAAGGCAAAGCAGAAAACTGGACCGAAGTGTTGAGCCGTGAGAACAATCAGGTTGTTTTCAGCAGCCGGCACAGCGACAAAAAACAAATAAAATTTCACCCCACAGCCGATGCAGTTTTATATTCGGTGAGCAGTAATGGCACAAGCAGTCTGTGGCAGGAAGATTTGCTCACGGGCAAAACCAACATGCTGATCGCACAGCTAAAAGATGCAGGCAACATCCAGCTTTCACCAAATGGTAACACCTTAGTTTACAGCAAACAATATAAAGAAAAGGAAAACAAAACAGGTGTAAAAAAACATGAAGGAACCACAGATCGCTGGCCCTGGTGGCGAAATCGAAGTCAGCTTTTTTTGTTTGATCAGGCAACCGGAACTCATCACCAGCTCACTGCCGGAAATCTCAGCAGTCAGTTTCAGGATTTTAGTCCGGATGGCAATAAAATCCTTTTCAGCCAGTCGAAGCCCGACTTATCCGAACGCCCTTACAGTAAATCCTGGATGATGCTACTCGACCTCGAAAACAGGAAAGCCGACACCCTCTGGATTTCGAATTATGGCAGCAGTGCCAGCTTTTCTCCAGACGGCAGACAATTGCTTGTTACAGGCGGCCCCTTGCTTTTTGGTGAGACCGGAAGTGCTGTTGACAAAGGTATTATTCCGAATGATTACGATACACAAGCTTATCTGTTCGATCTCAAAACTAAAGAGGCGAGGTCGCTCAGCCGTGAATTACATCCAGCTATTGCCGATGCCAAATGGAATAAAACAAGTGGAAATCCATTTTTCCTGGTGCAGGAGGGTTCCTACCAGCGGATTTACAAGCTGGATTTAGCCACAAATCAATTTTCACTTTTACCACAATATGCTGATGTGGTAAAACATTTCGATCTGGATGAGAGTGGCCAGTGGTTGATTGCTGATGGGTCATCTGTGAGCAGTCCGGAAATAGCCTGGCTTACAAAGCTCAACAGCCGGCAAACCAATATTATCAGTAATCCCGAAGCTGTTCGTTTTGAAGATGTTAAGTTCGGTGAAGTAAAAGACTGGGACTTTATTTCCGCCACCGGCGACACCCTTGACGGACATATCTATTATCCTCCTGATTTTGACCCGGCCAAAAAATATCCCGTGATAGTGTATTATTATGGAGGCACCAACCCCATCGACAGAAGTTTCAGGGGGCGCTATCCGAAAAACTATTTTGCTGCGCATGGATACCTTGTCTATGTGATCATTCCTTCGGGTGCAACGGGTTATGGTCAGGAGTTTTCGGCCCGCCATGTGAATAACTGGGGCAAAACCGTTGCGGATGAAATCATCAACGGAACAAAACATTTTTACCGGAACCATCCCTATGCCGACAGCACTGCTATTGGCTGTATCGGAGCCTCTTACGGCGGATTTATGACAATGCTGCTCACCACGCGCACTGATATTTTTGCAGCAGCCATTGCCCATGCCGGCATCAGTTCCATCTCTTCCTATTGGGGCGAAGGATACTGGGGCTATCTTTACAGCTCAACGGCTACCGCTGATCAATTTCCATGGAACAGTCCGGAGATTTACATCGATCAAAGCCCCCTGTTTGCAGCTGACAAAATCAATACTCCCCTGCTGTTGTTGCACGGCGGTAGCGATACCAATGTTCCGCCGGGCGAAAGTATCCAACTCTATACGGCTTTAAAAATTTTGGGCAAGACTGTCGAATATGTTGAAATAGAAGGACAGGATCACCATATTCTGGACTATAAAAAGCGGCAGCTCTGGCAAAAAAGCATCATGGCCTGGTTCGATCGTTTCCTGAAAGACCAGCCCGAATGGTGGGAATCACTGTATCCGGAACGCAAGCTTTGAGA
>JAQVGO010000160.1 GCA_028696715.1 Bacteroidales bacterium | reverse complement strand
CTTGGGATTTCGGGCTCAAATATCTTTGCCGGAACTTATGGCGGGGTGTTTCTTTCTACCGATAATGGCGCAAGCTGGACAGCAGCTAATTCAGGAATTCCCGGTGGTGCTTCTGTGAATGCCTTTGCTTTTTCGGGTTCCAATATCTTTGCCGGAACAGGTAGCAATGGCGTTTTCCTATCAACCGACAATGGTGAAAGCTGGACAGAGGTCAACACAGGTTTAACCAATACTTCATTTCGTGCAATGGCCGTCGCTGATGATAATATCTTTGCCGGATCTTATGGTGGCGGGGTTTTTCATTCTACCAACAATGGCGAAAGCTGGACAGAGATTAACGAAGGCCTGACAAATACCAGTGTTGCGTCTTTCGCCTTTGCAGGTCCTTATATTTTTACCGGAACCGACTCTGGCAGTGCCTGGAAACGTTTGCTTTCTGAGATTATTACCGCTACCCCTTCACATGATATGCCTGACAAGCTGTCGCTGTTTCAGAACAGCCCAAATCCATTTAGTTCGACAACTACGATCAGGTTTAAAACTGATAAAACTGATTTCGTTAAGTTGACAATATATGATATGCAGGGGCAAGAAATTGAAACACTTGTAAATGAACAAGTGCAGGCCGGATCGCATGAGGTGATTTGGAATGCAAGGGCTTATACGGGAGGAAATTATTACTATAAATTATTTGTTGGAAAAACTGTTGAGACAAAGAAGATGATTCTGGTAAAATAACGGACTAAATTGATCCTCTTCACTAGTTCTATTGTCGGTTAATACAGAATCCTGATCAGCTGCCTGAAAGCATAAAAATAAATTTATACTTTTACGGCAGCTGATTTTTAATAGTAAAAACCTCCTACACAAACAATCATGAAAGAAGTAAAGGAAAGTTTCAAATTAATTGGGTTGAAGCTAAAAGAAAAAACCACTAACCTAAACAAGCAGTCAGCAAAGGATTGTGGCAGTTTATGGCAAAAATTTGAGACAGAAAAGATTTTCAACCGCATAAAAGGCAGGCTTTCCAACGAAATTTATGCCGTTTACTACGATTATGAAAAAGACGAAAACAGCCCTTTTTCGTATTTTATCGGATGCAAAACAGACACCGGCTACAAACCGCCCGAAGGACTTTCGGAACTGATGATACCAGCCCAAAAGTATGAGAAGTTTCTGGCAAAAGGGCCCATGACCGCTTGTATCTCGACTGCCTGGGAAAAAATTTGGGATTCGGATGTGAATCGAAAATTTGGATTTGATTTCGAGATATACGACGAAAGAAGTCACGACTGGAATAATGCAGAAGTAGCTATATTAATCTCAATTGCAGAGGAAGGATAATTCGAAACATCGTTTTAACGAATTACATTTACCTGTTTATCAGTATTTTATTTATTCGCTCAGATTAGGGGTTGTTATTTTTTGCTTTTAAGCCTGATTGCATGAGGAAAAGTTATGCCTGTAATTTTTCTTTCGCTCTGAAAACATTTATGTTCACACAAATTTGCCAGCAATAAGCTTCTGGCTACTCTGTATCAAAATCTTAGCACCATCCAAAAAAAACCACAAACACGCTTACTTCATTTCTTCCAAAACACTTATTACGCAAATCCCGCAATTGTTTCATCAAAATTCTAAATCACCTAACTTTGCTCGCGAAAAATCAGATTATTAATCTCCATCTTATGAAAAAGAAAATACGTTTAGTTATGATCGTAATGCTGATGTTGACCAGGCTGCACGCACAAGAAATCTCTTATCCCGACACCCGCATGGACGATGTGCAGGATGATTATTTTGGCACACTTGTGAGCGACCCCTATCGTTGGCTCGAAGACGACAATTCTACCGAAACAGCGGCTTGGGTAACCGCTCAAAACAAAATCACCAGGGCTTATCTGGATGCCATTCCTTATAGGGATGCCTTGGAAAAAAGACTCGAAACCATCTGGAATTATCCCAAAAGTGGTGTGCCTTTTAAAAAAGGCGGCCGATGGTTTATCTTCAAAAACGACGGCTTACAAAATCAGAGTGTGCTATACACCATGAAGGATCCAGCCGAAAAACCTGAGTTACTGCTCGACCCCAATAAATTTTCGGACGACGGCACGGTTGCGCTGGGCAGCCTGAGTCCTTCTGATGATGGCAACTACCTGGCCTATAGCATAAGCAGGGGTGGCAGCGACTGGAACGAAATTGTTGTGATGGAACTGAAGGGCCGGTCGATGCTGGCTGATACTGTGAGATGGGTAAAATTCTCGGGTATCTCCTGGTTTCGTGATGGATTTTTTTATAGTGCTTATGATGCACCTGCAGAAGGAATGGCACTCAAGGGCAGCAACGAGTTTCATAAAGTATTTTACCACAAGCTGGGCACACCTCAGGAGGCGGATCAGCTGATATTTGAAGACAAACAAAATCCACAGCGAAACTTTTATGCTTACCTCACCGATGACAAACAGTTTTTGATGATCAGCGAGTCACAGGCTACTTCGGGCAATGCGCTCTACGTAAAAAATACTGCTAATATGGAAAGTGAATTCATCAAAATTGCGGATGGATTTGAAAAGGAGTATGGGGTGACAGATCACCTGGAAGGTAAGCTGTTAGTGATGACCAATGATGAGGCTCCCCTGAACAAAGTGATGTTGGTAGATCCGTTAAATCCTGAAAAATCGAATTGGGAAACCCTGATTCCTGAAACGGAAAATGTGTTGCAGTCGGTTCAGCTTGTGGGTGATCTGATTTATGCGCAATACCTCGAAGATGCGCAAAGCAAAGCTTATTTTTATGATTATACGGGCAAAAAAATTCAAGAGCTCGAGCTTCCTGCTCCCGGAAGTATTGCTGGTTTTAGTGGCGACCGTGGTGATGATCGTGCCTTTTATGGTTTCACCTCTTTCACTTTTCCATCAAGTGTTTATGAATATGATCTTAAAAAGCACAAATCAATGCTGTACAGCAGCAGCGAGGTAGCTTTCGATCCGGAAGATTATATTACTGAACAATTGTTTTTTACAAGTAAAGATGGCTCCCGCATTCCAATGTTTATCGTGCATCACAAATCGGTGCACAAAACTGGTGACAATCCGCTTTTACTATACGGCTATGGTGGTTTCAACGTGAGCCTTACCCCTTCGTTCAGCGTTTCGAGGTTACCATTTTTGGAGCAAGGCGGAATCTTTGTGATGGTAAACCTAAGGGGTGGTGGAGAGTACGGCGAAGACTGGCACAATGCAGGCACCAAATTAAATAAACAAAATGTTTTTGATGACTTTATTGGTGCGGCCGAGTTTTTGATTTCGGAAAAATATACCAATCCACAAAAAATTGCTATCATGGGTGGTTCCAATGGCGGATTACTCGTAGGAGCCTGTATGACACAACGTCCTGAGCTGTTCCGTGTAGCCATCCCCATTGTTGGTGTGATGGACATGCTTCGCTATCATCTTTTTACTATTGGCTGGGCATGGGCAGGCGATTATGGCCGCAGCGACGACAGCCCCGAAATGTTTGAATACCTGTACGGCTATTCACCACTGCACAACATCAAAAACGGCATTGAATATCCTGCTACACTGGCTATTACAGCAGATCACGATGATCGTGTGGTGCCGGCACACACCTTCAAGTTTATGGCCGAACTGCAAGCCAAACATCAGGGTAATAATCCAGTGCTTGTGCGCATCGAAACACAAGCCGGCCACGGAGCAGGAAAACCCAC
>JAQVGO010000060.1 GCA_028696715.1 Bacteroidales bacterium | reverse complement strand
TTTCAAACTGAATCATGAAGATTATGTACAGTTATAGTGTTTGTTTTCAAATATTTACGTAATGCATGAACCCTGTCAGTACTCAATTGCTTGTTCAGGCTTTTCGTATCAAAATAACAGCAAAATATAAGATTCTTCTGATCCAAAAGGAAGTTGTCGCAAAAATACTCAAGCTTGCTCCTGAAATACCCTGCTTCGGCAATGGCGGTTTGAATCAAAGCAAAAGTTTCTTCATCAAAACGAAAAGTTAGCTCAGTGCCTATATCACCAATTTCAATATCAACTGCTAATAAAGCAGGGCTTCTTTCTTCAAAAGAGTATTTAATAACCTCATATCCAATTACTTGGCATGTAGGTTCCAATTTATCATCGGCAAGGTTCACAATTTTCCTGTTTACAAAAATATCGTAGGTGCGAATGGCCGCATAAAAATCCATCGACATAAGTGAAATACCTTTATCAGGGCTGTTCTCTTTTCTTAAAGAAATATTCATTGCTTTTCTTTTTATAAAATGGTTTAAGCTCGATTGACTGCAGTCTCATTAATTCCAGCTGCTCTTTCAACACTCTTTTATACGTCAGTTCTTCAATAAAGTTGCTAAAATTTTCATTTTTAAACTCATTCGATTCACGTTTTTCCTCTTTCTCCCTTTTTTCTTCACTTTTCTCTGATTCCAACATTCGACTCACGATTTCTCTTTGTCTTTCAATTATTCTCCTATCCAATTGTTTATTAACAAGTTGTTCTTCAAGTTTTTCCATCTCCTCAATCATCTCATTAACACCTTCCTCGTCCAGTCGTCCTTCAGATTTTAAGCCATTCAAATAATCTTGCATTTGCCTGCGTATGGCCTCTTGTTCGGCAGCCATTCTGGCGAGTTTTTCACTCATACTCTGTTTTTGTTCGCCTTGTCCGCCTTCCTGCTGTTTCCCTTGTTGTTGCTTTCTCATCTCTTCCAAAGCCTTACCAAGTGCCTCCTGCATCTGTCGCATTTGTTGCATTTGCTGTTTTCCGGAAGACTGCTCTCCAGGTTTTGGCTGACCCTGTGCATTCATCGGACTGGGCATCCCCATGCTATTTTGCATGTTTTCGAGAGATTCGGCAAGCATCAATGCCAAATTATTCATGGCCATAAAGGCATATTGTTGTTCGCTAACACCTGCACTAATTCGGCCATTCGTAAGTAAATTCAAAGCTTCTTCTATTCTGAATTGAACACTTTTCAATTCATCAAAAATAAAAGTTTCTATCATTGGCTGTCGCATGGCAAGGGCTTTTAATGAATCCTCTACAACGCTAAAATTGGCCGTTAATTCATTTTGCTTGCGGATAAGTGTTGAGCGTGAAGGATCATCAATTTTCAACTCATTAAAGCGTTTCATCAAATCTTCCTGATCCAAAGAACTTTTCACAACGTTCTCGAGCAAAATACGCATGGTATGTGCATCCTCCATTTGCTGCTGCATCATACCAGCCTGCATCGACAGCTGTAGCATATTGGCCATTTCCTTCATTTTTTCACCAGCCGACTTTTGTTTCTGCCTGCTTAGATCCATTTGCTGTTGTTGTTCCTGTTCAATACTTTCGTTCAGATCCTGCTCAATCTCTTCTTCAATATGCTCTGTATCTTCAATTTGTAAAGGCTTCTCAAGCTTTTGATTCATTTTCTGAATCGAATCCAATTCTTGCTGTAGCTTTTCGAAACGTTCTTTTGACAGCTTGGCAGAATCTATCCCGGTTGAATCCTCAGTATTATTATTTTCTGACAATTCCTCACCAAGCTTTTCCAACGACTCAATCAAATCCTTCATCTCCTTCTCCACCTTTAATTGCTGCAAAAGATTCAGATTCCTGTCGAGCAGATCTTCCATTTTTTGGCTGTCATTCATCAAATCCTGAATCATCTTTTGCATCTGATCTTTGTTGAGCTCCTCCATCAACTTCTGAATTTCCTCCATCAAGGCTTTCATCTCATCATTAAAAACCTCATCAAACAGCTTTTGAATATCTTCCTGCTTCTTCAGCAGTTTTTCATCCGATAATTCATTCTCCTTCTCAAATTTCAATTGGTCTTTCTGCGCTTCCTGCAGCTCCGTAAACCTTTCTTCCAACTGTTTCTGCCTTTCGAACAAGTCTTCCAGCTTTTGCTTATCCGACCAATCGGGTTGTTGTTTGGTGGCCAAATCCCGAAGTAATTTATCCAATTCTTCCCTTATCTGCTCCGATTCGGCAATGGTTTTGTCCATCTCATCTAAAATATTCTTCTCACGGCTGTCTGCTATCGAATCAAGCACTTCAGCACCAGGAATCTGTAGGTTGAAAGTAGTTGTTTTTCTTGATTTCGAACCGTTTACAGCGTCATTATCCCAAACCTGAAAATAAGCTTCAACAAGATCACCAGCAGCCAGATTAAAACTATCTGCCTCGAACAAATAATAAAAATCCTGACGGGAATTTCGTTGAAGTGGCAAATCAATAAAAAACCGTTTCGATTCCTCCTGACTTTGTTTATCGATGATCTTATAAACCATGGCAAGCCGGCTAAAACCATAATCATCAGCAATAGCCCCAGAAAAATAAAACTGCCTGCCCATCTCGCCTTCAATCATCTCGCACACAATATCAGGATAGGCATCAGGAATCATTTGAATTTTTAGTGGAAAACGATCTCCATTGCTCGCAAATGCATTGGATGATCTTACGGTTAAATTATAAGATTTATTCATACTAAAATGATAATCCCATTGATTACCTTCAATTTCGACCGTACTAAACAAAGTATCCGAATCAATTATATACAAACTGTCAGTGTTGCGAGTTAAGAAACTTAAAAATACCTCACTGCCCTCCGGCACAAAAAAATCTGTTTTCTCACTTACGCTAAAATCGGTAAGCCCTGTATATTTCGGTGGCTCAATCCTGGCTTCATACGAAAGAATCACTGGTTTTGGATGCACCTTCAACTCAAGCAGTTGACTTTGATATTCGCCTCCAGCAACACTAAACTGAACATTTTGGCCAGGTTTCTTAAAAAGAAATAAAAAACGGTTTGTACCAGTTTTTTTCATCAACTGCCTACCACCCGAAATCTCAATAAAAAATTCATCCGGAACTTCATCGCCCAACACTTGAACTTCCAATTCATAATCTTCATTCTGAAGGGTCATTATATCGGCATTATCCGGAAGCAAAACCTTAAAAGGTAATGGTTTCACAAAGGTTTGGTTATACCTTACGATTCGTGTTCCTGATTCGTTCAATACCTGTGGGTTCCAGAGCAAAATACCTAAAAAAAGCAACAACAAACTAATGCTGCTTACCAGAATACCCTTCGAAGGTTTTAAAGATACCGCACTACCAAAGTGGTAAACCCCCAAACTTCTTGTACGTTGTTCGATTGCAGCTTCAAGCAAGGGATCGCCTCCATACGATAAGGCTTTTTGCTGAAGCTGAAGTGTGTTTAGCAAACGGTCTTCTATTTCCGAAAAATGTTTCCCAATCAGGCGTGCAGCTTCGGCCTCCGACATTTGACTACGGTAGGTAAATAAGCGATATAGCGGTAGTAAAATGTAATAAATCGCAACAAAACCAACCCCAATAAGATATATCCAAAAAAGTAATTTTCGGCCACCTGATGGCAACCAAAGCAAAAATTCAATCCCATGCACGGCAATAATAAGCACTACTAGCAAACCTACTGCAAGCAATATCCCTTTTATCATACGATTCAAATAAAACCGTCTGACAAAATCCTGAATTTTAGCAATCAAAGTGTCGCTTGCAACTGGCATATTTATAATTATTTAAGCCGCAAATAATTTTTATTGCAAATGATGTGTAATTTAGTCGGCAAATATACACATAACCAATCGGTACGTATTAACCACAAATGGCGTTCTATTATGAAACACTTTTTCTTTACAAGCATCATCCTAATGGCGTTCTTGCTATCAAACGCCCAAAACAATGAACTCCACCAACACGACAGATATTGTCGTCATTATCCTCAAATGCAGGAAACACCTGCCTATGCCTATCGTAACGACTGGCAAAGCGAACTTGTTCACGATTACGATGTGAATTTTTACTTTCTGGATTTGTCGGTTTCAAGCACTTCCATTCAGGTTGGCGGAACGGTTGAAATTCACGCAACTGTCGTAGCCAGCGAAATGAACATTTTCGCTTTTGAATTAAATGCGGAATTATCGCTCGAAGAAGTGGTTTTTAATGGTATTGCGGCCGAAAACATCAGCTGGGAAGGTGATAATGTGTTGGTTGAAATTCCTACACTACAGCAAGGAGATACCTTTGTTGCCACAATAGCTTATGGTGGCACACCACCCACCGGAGGTTTTTTTGCCGGTATTACCAATGCCTATTCGAGCACCTGGCAAAAAAATGTTACCTGGACACTTTCAGAACCTTTTGCAGCCAAAGATTGGTGGCCTAACAAACAAGTTTTAACAGACAAAGCTGATTCTGTTTGGGTTTACCTTACCACCACTTCCAACGAAATGGCCGGCTCACAAGGCTTACTTACAAATGTTACCGATTTGGGTAACAATCAGTTGCGATACGAATGGAAATCAAAGTATCCAATTGCTTATTATCTTATTTCCTTTGCCGTTTCTGACTATCAGGAGTATAACATTTATGCAAAACCGGAAGCACTCGAAAACGATAGTATATTGGTGCAAAACTTCGTTTACAATCACCCAAATTACCTACCAAGTCAGCAATCCAATATTGATGCTGTGGCTCCGATGATCGAACTCTTTTCTGATCTGTATATCCTCTATCCTTTCCATGAAGAAAAATATGGTCATTGTATCACCCAGCTTGGCGGTGGCATGGAGCACCAAACCATGACTACGATAGGAAGTTTTTCATTCGATCTGGTTGCCCACGAACTGGGACACATGTGGTTTGGCGATAACGTAACATGCGCCACCTGGAGCGATGTATGGATCAACGAAGGATTCGCTACCTATAGCAATTATCTGGCACAGGAGATGCTCAACGGATGGACAGCCGGGCAAAACTTTATGATTGGCACCCAAAACAATGTGATGTCATCGCCCGGCGGAAGCGTGTATATTCCTCCTTCAGAAATTACACCTGATAACATTTGGCGTATCTTCAACGGGCGACTGTCATACGACAAAGGAGCGGCTATCATTCATGTGCTGCGACACGAAATCAATGATGATGAAAAGTTTTTTGATATCATGCATAGCTTTCAAATTGCCTTTAAAGACAGCACTGCAACCGGCGAAGATTTTCGGATGGTTGCCGAAGAAGTGACCGGAATGGATCTGGAACAGTTTTTTGCTCAATGGTACTATGGCGAAGGCTATCCCAAATACGATATCGAATGGTATATGTTTAACGATATGTTCAATATGTACGTTACGCAATCCGGTTCCTCCTCTACTTCACTTTTTCAAATGATTATGGACTATAAACTCACTTTTTCGGATGGCAGCGATACTACCATCAGGCTTTATCAGGAAAATAATCTGGAGCAATACGCCATCGATTTTGGTAAACAGGTTGTTAACATACAGGTAGATCCGGACAATTGGACGTTCGAACGCGTGAATACCCTTATTGTCGGAAGCCCTGAAAAATCAATTCACAATTACTTTAGTATGTATCCTAATCCCGCTACAGATCAGGTAAATTTGGCTTTCGGTAAGGATCAACTACGCGAAATCAAAATCTCAGACGCATCTGGTAAATTGCTTGTTTCAAGTAAAGTAAGTGGCTTGAACCACCAATTGGATATTTCCGGTTTGCCGGCAGGTATTTATTTTATTTCGGTTAGCAGCAACTCAGGAAGTATGGTTAAAAAACTGATTAAATAAACATATAATCACTGTTTTTAATCAGCTATCTAACAGTAAAATCATCTGGCAAATCTTCAACATCCGTTCTTAAATTTCAGTACATAATCAAACAAAATCAAACACTTGATTTTTGGTATCTTTGCAGCCCAAAATTCAATTGATTATGCCAGAAAATATCAGGGTGCGCTTTGCTCCCAGTCCCACAGGTCCGCTACATATGGGAGGTGTTCGCACCGCCTTGTACAACTATCTTTTTGCTAAAAAAAATGGAGGCAAAATGATTCTGCGTATCGAAGATACCGATCAAACCCGTTTTGTCCCAGGTGCCGAGCAGTACATCATGGAATCGCTGGCCTGGTGCGGTATTCAATTCGATGAAGGAGTGGTTGAAGGTGGTTCGTTTGGGCCCTATCGCCAAAGCGAACGTAAAAGCATTTATGCTGCTTACTCCGATCAGTTGATCCAATCCGGTAATGCCTATTATGCCTTTGATACAGCCGGCGAACTTGAAGAATTAAGAAAACAGGCTGAGGCCGACAAGAAAACCTTTATCTATAATGCCGAAACGCGTAAAACATTGCGCAACAGCCTCAATATGACTGAAGATGAAGTACAAAACCATCTTGCAACAGGAACACCTTATGTCGTTCGTTTTTTGATTCCCGAAAATACCAGCATCAGCATGAACGACCTGATCCGTGGCACAGTGACGGTTAAATCAGAAACCCTCGATGATAAGGTTCTTTTCAAATCAGATGGGATGCCTACCTATCACCTGGCCAATATAGTGGATGATCATCTGATGAAAATAAGCCATGTGATCCGTGGAGAGGAATGGCTGCCTTCGCTCCCGCTGCATGTACTTTTATACGAAGCATTTGGTTGGGATAAACCGCAATTTGCACATCTGCCGCTCCTGCTAAAACCCGATGGCAATGGCAAACTGAGCAAGCGCGATGGCGATCGGCTTGGATTTCCCGTTTTCCCTTTGCAATGGAAAGATCCCAAAAATGACGAAATATCATCCGGCTATCGCGAAAATGGCTATTATCCTGAGGCTTTTGTAAATATGCTTGCTCTGCTGGGCTGGAACCCCGGAAGTGATCAGGAATTGTTTAGCATGAATGAGCTGATTGAAGCATTTTCGCTGGATCGTGTTGGTAAATCAGGTTCAAAATTCGATCCCGAAAAAACCAAATGGTTTAATCATCAATACCTTATGCGTCAAGCTGATGAAGCCCTGGCTCAGGAATGGTTGAAATGGCTTAAAGCAGAGAAAGATCTGGAACCAGAGAAAAAGATAGTAGTAAAAATTGTTTCGCTGGTCAAAGAACGGGTCAACTTTGTTCAGGAACTTTGGGACGAAGCCTATTTCTTTTTCGAGACACCAGAAAGCTACGACGAAAAAGTGGTTAAAAAACGCTGGAAAACAGATAGCCCACAGCAAATGGAAATCCTGGCTTCATTACTGGACAATTTGGAAGGTTTTTCTGCTGACAAGATTGATGAAAAAATCAAAAACTGGATCATCGAAAACGAACTTTCGATGGGTGGAATTATGAATGCGCTGCGTTTGCTGCTTGTCGGGGCTGCCAAAGGCCCTCACCTGGGCGATATCATGGAAGTACTCGGAAAAGCCGAAAGTATCAAACGTATTAGAAGTGGAATAAAAGCTTTATCAAACTAAAAACCATACAAATGGCTGTGATTTCAATTGAAGGAATGGAGTTCTTTGCCTATCATGGCTGCTTCACCGAAGAAAAATTAATAGGTACCTGGTTTGTAGTTGATCTTTTCCTCGAAGTAGATACTACTTCGGCAGAAGCTTCTGATAAGCTGGAAGAAACAGTGAATTATCTTTCTGTTTATCAGGTAGTGAAACGCGAAATGATGATCAACTCCAATTTGCTCGAACATGTGGGGCGCAGGATTTTAAAAGCAGTACGGAATGAATTTTCAACTGTTGAAAAAGCCAGTATCAAAGTACGCAAGATGAATCCGCCACTAGGTGGAAAGATGGATTTTGTAAGCCTTACATTGGAAGGATGAAACCTAAAATGCAACTTATTGAACCGGAGATTTGTCCGCGCTGTGGCAAGAGTTTTGAATGTGGCAAATCGGGCAAATGCTGGTGCTATGAAATCGATACAAAGCCTTTTATGTTGGAGCTTATCAATAAAAAATACGAGAGTTGTCTCTGTCGCTCCTGCCTGGAGGAAGTAAACAGGCTCGAAAAAGTTTGATCTTGCCCAAAAAAGAAATAATCGTATCTTTGCAATCCCAAAAATAATGGTCTCGTGGCCGAGTGGCTAGGCAGCGGTCTGCAAAACCGTGTACAGCGGTTCGAATCCGCTCGAGACCTCGAATTGCATCTTATTTAATTGATTTACAAGGCTCTATATGAGCCTTTTTTTGTGGACTTATTACTAAAAAAAACCTATTTTTGTAAATGCAAATGTCATAGGTGTCTCATCAGGACAAACTAGCTAATTTATTGCTCAATTGGATCATATGGAAATAGCTCTAAATAAATTAATCCTTGGTGATTGTCTCGAAGAGATGAGAAAACTTCCATCCGGTAGTTTTGATTTGGTCGTCACTTCTCCGCCATATAATCTCAAAAATTCAACCGGTAATGGGATGAAAGACGGGCGAGGAGGTAAATGGAAAAATGCAGAACTGGTAAACGGGTATTCTAATCATCACGATTGTATGCCACATGATGAATATTCTAAATGGCAAAGAAACTGTTTACTGGAAATGTTAAGAGTTTTGTCAGAAAATGGAGCAATTTTTTACAATCACAAATGGCGAGTACAAAATGGACTACTTCAAGATAGACAAGACATTGTTAAAGGCCTTCCTATTAGGCAGATAATAATCTGGAAAAGAAAGGGTGGCATAAATTTTAATCAAGGTTATTTTTTACCTACTTATGAGGTAATTTATTTAATTGCAAAAAAAAACTTTAAATTAGCTCCAAAAGCAAATGCCTTTGGTGATGTATGGGAGTTCAAACAAGAGATGAAAAATCCGCACCCGGCACCTTATCCGGTAGCATTAATCAATCGCATAATTTCTTCAACCAACGCTCAAAGAATACTTGATCCCTTTATTGGCTCCGGAACGACTGCAATTGCATCAATTATGAATGGCAGAGAATATTTAGGCATTGATATTTCACCTGAATATATCGAAATGGCTGAAAACAGAATTAAGGAGTTTAAAAAACAAGGAGTTATAAGTTTCTAAATAAACATCCTCAAAAGTGAAAGCAAACGTATTTATCAATAATATTCAAAATAAATGGCATAATGTTTATTGGTTTTCAAGAATGCTAATAAGCAATGATAAATACGTTGCAATTGGTAAAGAACCAAAGTTGCTTTCTTTGTTGGCTAGTAGTTTAAAGGTAATTTCCAATGAAAAACTCACAACAGACATTTTAAAACTGCAAAAACAAACTTTAAAAAATATCATCCAAGAACGCTATAAAAAAACAAGCACAAGAAAGATCAGAGTGGAAAGGTTATTGACTGACTTGGATGAAATGATTAAGACTGCAGAAGATGTTGAAGTTTTTATCATGACCTGCGAAAATATTTTACTCCCTTTGCAACAAGCAATATCAAATATCCCCAATGATGATAAAGAATTCACTTTAAATATTGCTAAATCCTATCTTGAAATTCAAGGTGAAAAAGGTCTGGCTACAGTTATAAATCTATGGGATGATTTAGGAGTAAAAGGATGTCTTACAGCAGAACGAACCGAAATTGTGCGGGCCTTTGCCACTTTGAGAGTATTACTTTCAAAAACTAATCAAATCACGGAGGATGATAAAGATATAGTTTTAACAGCCTTTACCCAGGAATTTGAAAGAAGGGCTGGCCAAAAACGCAAGAAAAGAGCTGGTGGCAGCCTTGAGGATGTAACAGATTTTATTTTAAACTTTTATAGGATCAAACGTGCTAGTTCACCAGAACATTTTCAAGCTGATATTGAAATAGATAATTGGGTAAAAACCAAAGACGGCTGGTTAATTGGAATTTCATGTAAACGAACACTTCGCGAAAGGTGGAAACAAGTTTCGTCCGCTGAATCTACTATTTTAAGCAAATACAAGATTAAATACATCTATCACATTTTAACTTATGACGAAGACTTATCTGATGAAAAACTGACTTCTTTAGGAGGTCATCGTCATATTTTTTACCTACCAGATGAAAGCAGGAGGTTGAAGTATGCTGAATCACATGTTGGTTTAAAAGATTATGTAAGACCAATTTCTGAGCTTATAAATGACTTACAAAAACAATTATAAAACTATTAGAGCCTTCCACGGGACTCGAACCCGCGACCTGCTCATTACGAGTGAGCTGCTCTACCAGCTGAGCTAAGAAGGCTGATAAAGCTGCAAAATTACATTTTTCTTTTCCTGCTTTTGCGCTGCTGCACATTTTTATTGCTGGTTCAGTACATCTTCCTATTTTTGTAAAACTTAACCCATAAATCTATGAATATCCTCTTTGTCTGCCTGGGCAATATCTGCCGCTCTCCCGCTGCCGAGTGCATTTTCAAACATAAAGCTCATAAAGCCGGTTTAGCCGTCACTGTTGATTCAGCAGGCACTTCGGCCTGGCATGCCGGCGAAAAAGCCGATAGAAGGATGCAACAAACAGCCAAAAACAGAGGATATGAACTAACAAGCATCTCCCGCCCGGTAACATCTTCAGATTTTGATAAATTCGACTACCTCATCGCCATGGACGACCATAACTATGACGATCTACGTCAAAAAGCAGGAAACGCAGCACAAATGGATAAAGTTTTGCGTATGCGCGATTTCTTTTCTGATAAACTCTACGATCATGTACCTGACCCCTATTATGGTGGTGATCAAGGATTCGAAACTGTGATCAATTTACTTGAAGATGCTTCTGACAACCTGATCAAATTCATTCAAAAACAATAAGTTGGAATTAGTTCTCCAATATCTTACCATTGCCTTTCTGGCCAGTGTGCGTTTGCTCATGACGCCTCCCGTAGCATTTCTAACCGGAATGTCGCTCACCGAAACACTTATCACTGTAAATACCGGAGGAATCACAGGTTTTTTGGTCTTTTATTATGCCTCAGATTGGATTAGCTGGAAAAACCCACACAAACAGCCCGGGCATCCCGGAAAGCGCATCAAGCGGCTGCGCAAGATTTTACGCTATCGCAACAAGGTAGGTCCCTGGCCCTTTATACTTACATCGCCATTTCTTTCGGTACCTGTAAGTGCTTTTGTAATCCGAAAACTCTACCGCAGATCGGTATGGATTCTACTAATTTCCATACTTACGATACTTTTCTGGGGAACCCTGTCCTGTCTGGTTTTTTCGCCCGTAGGTTTGATCTGATTTTCTCATTTGATTGAGTAATTGACGCGAGCGTGCCCAAACGCCCCCTTTGGCATGTTGATGTATCTTTTCGAATAGTGGCAATAATTCATGCCAAAGCTCAGGCTCAATGGCTGCCAAATCGGCCAGGAATTGCATGGCATTGCAACGAACGGCAATGGTATAGTGCTCTGAATCGGCCCAACCAAAACATTTCACGTACAATTTTCCAACCAGCTCAGATTGCGTAACAAATTCCTGGCTCAGGTAGGCCGAAAACAGTGGAAGCAAGTTTCTGCGAACACTTTCCGAATCAGTCTCCAAAACCCAACAAAAAAGTTCGTCACGAAAAGGTGTGAGCATCAAAGGCTTCGCATCAAAAAGCTTACGCATCACCCAGGCTGCATGGTTCTCGGCACGCCCTGCATGGCTACGTCCAACCTGAATCATACCTGCAATCAAATCTGCATCACCAGCTATGCGGTTAGCCAGACGCGAGATATGTTGCTGCGAAGGATGCTGCAGCAAAAGTTCCAGAAGTTCGTCAAACGGCATGACAACAGGGTTCATAAAGGAGGGTTTTAAACAGTTTATCCTACGAAACTACATATTTCGAAGCAAAATGAAAGCTGCTCACGTTTAAAAAAGCTTATTTTTGAAAACAAAATATAAAACAAATGACATCAAATCAATTTCTTCTCAACATAAAAGTCCGTGATTACGAATGTGATATGCAGGGTGTTGTAAACAATGCCAACTATCAGCATTACCTGGAACATGCCCGACATGAATTTTTAAAAACCATTGGACTTGATTTTGCAAAACTCAATGAAGAAGGCATCTTACTGGTGGTGAAACGCATTGAAATGGATTATCATTTCCCCCTCAGAAGTGGAGACGAATGTGAAGTGAGCTGCCAACTGGAACGAATTTCGCCATTGCGTTTTGGCTTTGTGCAACAAATCATCCGGACGAGCGATCAAAAGCCAATTATTTCGGCACGCATTATCGGAACTTCTATCAACCGCCAGGGAAGGCCTTTCCTGCCTGAAGTATTGGACAAACATTTTTAATTAGCAAATGACTGTGGACCATGAAGTTACCCAAACAGCTGTATGTATTTGTGTCACTGTTGTTTATGGCCTTCACTCCATTTTATTCCTACACACAAACCTCAATTAATTGGCTTCCAAAATCCAGTCTGTTTCCTGATAAACCTCTCGACTACCGTGAAGCACAATTCAGTGGTTCTCTTTATGTGTTACGTCTTCCAAAAGCATGGCCAAATCGCATGTTTGCCAATTACTCAGCTGGTATAAATCGCAGCATATTGAGATGGGAAAAAACTTCAAAACCTAGAGAAATTGGCATTGAGATAGCCACCTTTACTCAGTTCATTTTTGAAGATCCACTGGGATTATTTCAGGTGAATCACTTCAATACCGAATATAAAGTTGGAATCCATTACAATTGGAAAACTTCTGAAAACTGGTCGCTCAGGCTAAGACTTTATCATATCTCAGCACATCTGGGCGATGATTTTATTTATCGATTCCACATCAACTCCTATCTCGACAATCTGCGTATTTATGAAGTCCTGGATTTTAGTGCAGCTTATACCAACGAAAACTGGAAAGTATATGGAACCATTGGCTTTATCCCACACAGCGCCTACAAAAGGAAACGAATTCTTGGTGATGCCGGTGCAAAATGGCAGAAGTCTGTCAACTCAAAAGACTGGTTACGCTGGATGGGTGCCGTGCATATACAGTTTGAACAAGAAACAAACTTTTATCCCGGAACCCGCATTGCTGCAGGCATTGAATTAGGAAAAGAGGGAAAGGCACCATTTACAATAATGCTGGATGTTTTTCATGGCTACATTCCTTACAGCCTCTACGACAAAGCCCGCATCAGCTGGATTGGCGGAAGCATGAGTTTTCAGCCTTTCAATTGATTATTCCTGAATCTCGAACTTTCCCTTAAACTTGAGATAATTATTTAAGGTATCAACCTGAGCATCCAACTCAAATTCGCCCGAAAAGTAATACTCCGAAACAGAATCAACAATAATATATCCAGCATAGCCCCTATATCTTACCAGACTATCCCTAAGAATCTCTGCACTAAAATAAGCGGTTTCATATTGATCAAACCGGAACAAGCCGGGGCCGTCAAGCACCGGACGTTGGAAATTGCCGATACGAATGCTGAAAATCTGAGAGGGATCAACCTCATCATTTTTCCATACTGCGTATGCATAACCATCAGATAGTTGATAATACAATAGTTGTGCCTGATAATCGCCAAAATAATCCAAATTCATGCGATAGGCGTTTGCGCAAAAAGACTCTCCACAATCAGGAACCTCCATCTTTGGTTGATCATCCTGCTTGCAGGAAACAATTGTGAGGGTTAATAAAAACAGCAAAAACACCTGAAACTTCATTGCTTTAAACTTTTAATTGCTTTTATTTAAAACTCCTAGCCTGATCAGTATCTATCAACACAAAATCCATTTGCTTCTTTAACAAATCAACTTTTTTTACCTTGATTTTCACCGAATCGCCCAGGCGGAAAATTTTACCAAACTCCTGCCCTATCACTCTGAAGTTTTCTTCATCTAGGAAATAAAAGTCGCCGGGCATTTCGTTGTATCGCACCAGACCTTCACATTTACTGGTTTTTAGCTCAACAAAAAGTCCCCATTTGCTCACACCCGAAATCTGGCCATCAAACACTTTTCCAATCTTATCCGAAAGGTATTCGGCCTGTTTGTATTTTACCGAATCGCGCTCCATCTCAGCAGCCCGGCGTTCCATCTCGCTGGCATGTTGACACATGGGTTCATATGTTTCGGGGCTTACTGAAGGCTTGTTTTCAATCAAATAACGCTCTAACAACCTGTGCACCAACAAATCAGGATAGCGCCGGATAGGGGAGGTGAAGTGAGTATAAAAAGGAAAAGCCAAACCATAATGGCCAATATTTTCGGTGCTGTATTCGGCTTTGGCCATGGTGCGGATGGCAACCGTTTCGATCAGGGTTTTTTCGCCTTTACCTTCAACCGCTTCGAAGAGACTGTTATAGGATTTCACCAGTTTTTGCCGGCTGCTGATATCCATTTTGTAGCCCAGGCGCGAAACCATTTGGGTAAAGGTGTTGAGCTTTTCAGGGTTAGGCTCATCATGAATGCGATATACAAAAGTTTTGGCTTTGACCCGGCCTTTTACCTTGCCAATCTTTTCCGCCACACGCCTGTTGGCCAGCAACATAAAGTCTTCGATCAGCATATGGCTTTCCTGCTGCACTTTTACATAGGTATCAATCGGCTTGGCATTTTCGTCGAGAATGAACTTCACCTCTTCGGAATGGAAATTGATAGAACCGTTAGCCATTCTTTTCGCCCTTAGCTTTTCGGCCAGCCGGTGCAGGAGCATAATTTCTGTTTTGTATTCGCCTTCACCACCTTCAATCATAGCCTGAACATCTTCATAAGCATAACGTTTATCGGAGTTGATCAAAGTTTTGCCGATCCATTCCTCCAAAATTTCGGCCTGTTCGTTCATCTCAAAAACAGCTGAAAAGCAGCGCTTGTCTTCGTTGGGCCGCAAAGAGCAAACCCCATTGGAAAGCTTTTCGGGCAGCATGGGAATCACGCGATCGACCAGATAAACAGAGGTTCCCCTTTCTTTAGCTTCCTCGTCCAATGCTGTTCCCGGCGTCACATAATGGGATACATCAGCAATGTGCACACCCACTTCCCAATTGCCATTATCCAGTTTACGCAATGACAGTGCATCATCAAAATCTTTGGCATCGGCAGGATCAATGGTAATTGTAAATACTTTGCGAAAGTCTTTTCGGCCAGCCATTTCAGCTGAAGTCACCTTCTCTGATATTTTTGCTGCTTCTTTTTCAACAGCAGCAGGAAACTGCAATGGATAATGATGTTCTGCCAAGATGGATTGCATCTCCACATTGTTTTCGCCAGGCCTGCCCAGCACATGAATTACCTCGCCAAAAGGATTTTTCGACTGCTCGGGCCATTCACCAATGCGGACGACTACTTTGTCGCCATTTTTGGCCTTATTCAGCGCTGATTTTGGTACAAAAATATCCATGGGCATGTGCTGACTGTCGGGTACCACAAAACCAAAATCGCGGCTGATCGTAAGCACTCCTACAAAATCGGTTTTGGTACGCGTAACAACCTCCACAATTTGTCCTTCTGTCTTGCGATTTTTGCGCTTCGGGAACAATGCTACCTTCACCACATCTTCATGCAAAGCCTGTGCGGTATTATTGGCAGCAATAAAAATATCTTCACCGCCGTCATCAGGAGTTACATAGGCCTTGCCGGTGCTTTTCATATCCACCTTACCAACTATTACCTTACTTTTACCGCCAATCTGCGAAAGCATGTCCTTGCTGAGGACGTATCGGAAAGGCCTTTCCTCGCGGAGCTTTCCCTCTTGTAGCAACTCACGCAAAATCTTGTCAATAAAGTCTTTACCGGTTTTATCCTTTACCCCCAGTAGTTTTGCTATTTGCTTGTAATTAAGCGGTTTAAACGGTTGCTCGCCGAAAATACTCAAAATAGTATTCGTAAAAGTGCTCTTGGTTCCTGTAGTAGATTTCTTTTTGGCCATGCGATATGTATTAATATTTAAATGCTTTATGGCTCTTTAACCAAAAAACATTACCTACGAAATTACAATAAATTTGAAGCGCACACCATTAAAAACTCAAGTAATTGTCCGATAACAACTAGTCCACATAGGTAGCTTTGATGAGTTGTTTAAGCATCAGGATTTCTTTTTGATTAAGTTTTCCGGTCACGTTAAGCACGCGTGATTTATCAATAGTCCTGATTTGATCAACCACAATCATACCCATTTTCCCATGATGCAGCACACTAACGCGTGTTGGATAAGGCTTTAGATTTGTTGTCATTGGAGCCACAACTATTGTATATAGATGTCGGTTCATCTCATCCGGTGAAATAACAACACAAGGGCGTGTTTTCCTTATTTCACTGCCTATTGTTGGATCCAGGTTAACCAGAACAATGTCGTATTGTCTCATGTCCA
>JAQVGO010000159.1 GCA_028696715.1 Bacteroidales bacterium | reverse complement strand
CAACATCTGCCCGAAGGTTTTGAAGAAACCATCAGCAATGGCATGATCAATTATGTGGTGCCTCACAGTATCTATCCGGCTGGTTATCATTGTAATCCAAAGGATCCACTGCCTTTTTTGAGCATCGCCTCGCAAAAGAATAATGTAGCACTGTATCATTTTGGAATTTATGCAGTTCCGGAATTGCATGAGTGGTTTAAGGAAAATTATCCGCTCCATGCAAAAGGCAAAGTTGATATGGCCAAGAGCTGCATCCGCTTCAAAAAAATGAATGATATTCCGTACGAACTGCTTGCTCAGTTGATGCAAAAACTCACTGTCGCAGATTGGATCAAAGTATATGAAACCAATTTAAAAAAATAAGCTCGTGAAGGATTATACATTACAATGGGCTGATGAACTGGCTGTTCTGAAAGGAATAATCGAGAAATCGGGTTTGAAATGTGAAACCAAATGGGGAGCCGATGTGTTCACTTTTCAAGGAAAGAATGTGATCAGCTATGGAGGTTTCAAACATTATTTTGCGCTTTGGTTCTACAAAGGTGTTTTCCTGAAAGATGCGAGCAATAAGCTTGTCAATGCACAGGAAGGCAAGACCAGGGCTTTGCGACAATGGCGTTTTACTGCTGCGGAAGAGATTGATGAACAGCTGATTTTAGCCTATATTCAGGAAGCCATTCAGGTTGAAAAAGAAGGACTTACTATTGAAAAGGAGAATTCTTCAAGCATAGCAATCCCTGAAATATTATCGGAGCAATTACAAAGTAAAGCAGCACTGAATGCAGCTTTTAATGCGCTAACAGCCTATAAACAAAAAGAATATATTGAATTTATAGCTTCTGCAAAAAGAACTGAAACACAGTTGACCAGGTTAAAGAAAATTATTCCGATGATTGAATCCGGAATCGGTTTGAATGATCGTTACAGATAGCTTTTGATGAAAGCACTTAATTTAATATTGATTGATAGAACTTTAGGCTTTGATTGGTGTTTAATGAATTAATCCAGAAAACAGAATACAGTTGATCGAAATTATTAAAATTTTGAAATGGTTTTTGCCAGTTTTGTCACTTGCGTTGTTGTTCTCGTGTCAGAAAACCAATGAGGATGAAATTCCAGGGCAAGCTTATAGATATGATCCCACACCTTTTGCTTTGGATATCCCAACAGGATTTCCAGATATGATAATGCCCGTTGATAATCAATTGACTGAAGAAGGAATATCATTGGGTCGCAAATTATTTCACGATCCCATACTTTCGGCTGATGATTCGCAATCATGCGCCAGCTGTCATTTGCAGGACTTTTCTTTTGCTGATCCCAACCGCTTTAGCATTGGCATCGACGGCCTCGAAGGAAGTCGCAATGCCACGGCTCTGATTAATGTGGGCTGGTTGAGTCACCTAAATTGGGATGGCAGTGCCAAATCGCTTGAAGAACAGGCTTTTGAACCGGTGATGAATCCAGTCGAAATGCACAACAGCTGGCCTCAGGCTGTGACAAGTTTGAAAAGTGATTCTACTTACAAAAGAATGTTTTTCGAAGCTTTCGGCACACTTGATTTTGACTCGACGCATGTTGTGAAAGCTATTGCGCAATTTGAAAGGACTTTGATCTCATCCAATTCAAAATGGGATCGCTACTTGCGGGGAGAAGTGAGCCTTACACAGGCCGAAAGTCGTGGTTTTGAGATATTTTTCACCGAGAAAGGGGATTGTTTTCACTGTCATTCGACAATTTTATTCACTGATAACGATTTTCACAACAACGGATTGGATGCTTTTTTTGCTGACCCAGGCCTTTATGAAGTAACCAATGATCCAAATGATGAGGGAAGATTCCGAACACCAACTTTGCGTAATGCCGAATTTACTGCTCCTTATATGCATGACGGAAGGTTTCAAACCCTGGAAAAAGTGATTGATTTTTACAGCGAAGGATTGCAATACAGCGAAACGATCGATCCTTTGATGAAGAATGTGGATGAGGGTGGGGTTCAGCTTACAGAAGAAGAAAAATTCTACTTGCTCACCTTCCTGAAAACACTTTCTGATACTACTTTTCTTCAAAATTCAGCTTATGCACCAGCCGATTAATATCAGATTATTGACGATTTTATTGCTTTCAATTAGCTTTCCTGTTTGGGTTATGGCACAACTGGGAATAGTTCCGGAGAACGAAATCAGGCTTTGGCAAAATGGAGAAAAATTAGTCAATCCCTGGGCTGGTGGGTTCAATACTCCACAATTTTCTGAGATGGATCTCAACAAAGATGGGGTGATGGATTTGGTGGCTTTCGAGCGCGGCTTTTATGGATCGGTTAAATGTTTTTTGCATACTGAATCAGGCTGGAAGTATGCACCCGAATATCATCATGCTTTTCCTGAAATGCGCAACTGGATGTTGCTCAGGGATTTTAATTGCGATGGTTTGATGGATATTTTTACTTCTGTTCCCGGCGGAGTGGCTGTTTGGCAGCAGAATTTACAAAACGATGGTAGTTTTCAATTTGTAAAGACAGCGAACTTTTTGCAGAGCACCGATTCCGAAGGAAATCAATCACCTTTATATGTTGCCGTTACTGATATTCCGGCCATTGTTGATGTGGATGACGATGGCGATCTGGACATTTTGAGTTTTAATTTGGTTGGAAGCCATTTGGAATTTCATCGCAACCTTTCGCAGGAGTTGGTTGCAGATTGTGGTGAACTGATTTTTGAAAAAGCGAGTAGCTGCTGGGGGTATTTTTCGGAAGATGGTAACAACAATACCGTAACGCTTTTCGATACCTGTGATAACAGTTTTAACCGTGAAACTGCAAATGGCAAACATGCCGGCTCCACTGTTTTGGCTTTGGATTTGACAGGTAACGATTTGAAAGACTTGCTTTTGGGAGATATTACCTACAATAATCTGGTCAATCTGATTAATGACGGAAATCTGCAAGAAGCATCCATGGTGAGCCAGACAACCGATTTCCCTTCCAATACGCTTCCAGTAGATTTAGCTGTTTTTCCGGCGGTTTATCACCTTGATGCGGATAAGGATGGGCTGAAGGATTTGTTGGTTGCACCAAATAACCCCAATAATTCGCTCAATACAGACCAGATTTGGTGGTATAAAAATATGAGTAATTCCACAGCTCCTGAATTTGTCTTTCAGCAGGATAATTATCTGATTGAAAGTATGATAGATTTAGGGGAACGATCCTATCCGGTTTTCTTCGATGCTGATTCAGATGGTTTGATGGATATCATCGCAGGAAGTTTTGGTGTTTATCAAAGTACTGGAAATTATGCCAGTCAGTTGCTTTATCTTAGAAATATTGGTGTTTCATCAGCTCCTGAATTTGAATGGGTTACGGATGATTTTGCAGGACTTTCGATTTACGGATTTGAAGGTGTTTATCCTGCTTTCGGCGACCTGGATGGCGATGGTGATGCCGAAATGCTTATTGGTGATGAGACTGGTCAGTTGCACCTTTTTGAGAATAGGGCAGAGGCCGGAGCTCCAGCAGAATTTGTGTTGACTCAGCCCAATTATTTTCAGATTGATGTGGGGCAATCCGCTAAACCTCAATTGGTTGATGTGAATAAAGATGGTTTGACAGATATTATTTCTGGCGAGCGAAGTGGCAGTCTTTTGTATTTTGAAAACACCGGAACGGCTCAGCAGGCGCATTTTTCGGCTGAACCTACCATTTCCGATTGGGGAAAAGTGAATGTGCTGCCTGATGAGTTTACGGGTTATA
>JAQVGO010000158.1 GCA_028696715.1 Bacteroidales bacterium | reverse complement strand
TACTTTTGTGAATTAGCTCAATCGTTCTGATTTTCTTGTTCGAGATTTCTTTGAAAACTAATCGCGGGAGAAAGAAACTGAACTGCCTTGAGTCTTCCGTTGTCATCGGCAATTTTCTTAAGCTCTACTTCATTGTCAGTTAATAGGTTAAATGTTTTAATCCCGGCTTCGGCCCAGCGAATTGCCGGAAAACGTTCAGCTGGTTTTTGTTGCGCCAGATTTTCTGTTGATTCTGATTCGACTAAGGTATCGATTCTGGATTTGTTTTTTACTAATAATCTGACAAATTTGCGGCTGGTGTTGGCTAATATCAGTCCTGCCAACGATTTTTCCTGATTGTTTTGGTACTCGATTCTGGCCAAATAAGCTTTTCCATTAAAGTAATAATTCATGTGCTGCAAATTGTCGTCATACAGAATCTGCCCCATTGGCGACCAACTGACAGTTTCTGGTTTTTGCGGGAGTAAAACAGGAGTGGTTTCTGCCTCAGCCAGCATCTCATCAACCGGAGCAGGAATTTCCATTTCCGGCATTTCAAAAGCCCGGTGTGTCAGATATTGCTCGTTGGGAATATGAATTGTGGAGAGGGTTTTGGGATATTGTTTATAGCTCAGTTCGATTAATTGTATGTCGCGCTCAGGAATCCTGACAGGCTCTTTCAAAAACCACCAGCCGGTACTGATAAGCAGCAACAAACCAGCTGCCACTCCAACCCAGTAATTATTATGCAGTAAAAGCAAGGCCGGAGAGCTTTTTTTAAGGTCAGTTCTGTTCGGATAAATAATTGATTCGTTAGTTTTTAAGTAAGTTAATTTGAGCAGCTCCAATTCGTGTGCAAGCCTGGTATCTGAATTGATGGATTGCTCAAACTTATGCTTTTCTGCCTCACTCAATTCCCCTTCGAGGTAATTGATCGCAGTAAGGTCGAAACTTTCGATACCCTCAGTGCTGGTCAGCTTAAACTCCGGAATTCGTTTCAGCTTGTGCTTGTCTTCAAAAAACACCGTTTCGGCAACCAGCAGCGGTAATTCTTCCGTAAGTTCGTCCCAGCTGCCCAGTGTTGGATGTGCAGCTATAAACTGCCTGAGTAACAACACTTCGGTTTCATTAAGCCGACCTTCTGAATAATCTAGCAGAAAGGCTTCGTAATTCTGTGTGTTGATCGTTGTCATGCTGGTACCTCCAATACGTTTTCTATCTTTTGCAGGTATTTTTTCAGATTCATCCTGGCTCTGAAAATATACACTTTTACCTGAGCTTCCGACAGTTGCGTGATTTCGCCAATTTCCTGATAGCTATAACCTTCATAGTCGCGCAAAAGAATCACTGACCGCTGAATTTCGGAGAGGGTTTGCAAGGCTTCGTCCAGCACTTCTTTCAGGTCGGAATAACTGTTGTAGCTTACCTGCAGATGGCTGTGCTGTTGCTCCAGTCTGTCCGATTTCCCGTTTTTTCTGATTTCGTCTATCATGGTATGGTAAGCCGTTGTAAACAAATATGAACGTGCCTTTTCGAAAGGAATTTCATCCACGCGCTGCCAAACCCTTGCATAGGTTTCCTGCACTACATCCTTTGCCTGCTCCTCATCACGTATATTTTTGAGGATGAACCGATAAAGGCCATCAGCATACAAATCTACACAACGATTGTATTCTTTTCGCGTCATGCGTTAAATTAAGCTTTCAGGATGTAATACGATTTCACAGCTTGTAAAGTTACAGCTGCAAACAAAAAAAAACAAATTCAGAAAATCTTACTTAGTCCAGTTTGAGTACAGCCAAAAATGCAGATTGTGGCACTTCCACATTACCTACCTGCCTCATGCGTTTCTTTCCTTTTTTTTGTTTTTCGAGCAATTTGCGTTTACGGGTGATATCGCCACCATAGCACTTGGCTGTCACATCTTTGCGCAGGGCTTTGATCGTTTCGCGGGCAATAATCTTAGTGCCTATGGCAGCCTGAATGGCAATGTCGTATTGCTGTCGCGGGATGAGTTCTTTTAGCTTCTCACACATTTTTCGTCCAAAATTATAAGAATGGTCGCGATGAATCAAGGTAGAAAGCGCATCAACTGATTCGCCGTTGAGCAAGATATCCAGCTTCACCAGGGTCGCTTTTTGATAGCCTTCGATATGATAATCGAAGGAAGCATATCCTCTCGAAATAGATTTGAGCTTGTCGTAAAAGTCAAATACAATTTCGCTCAGTGGCATTTCAAAAGTAAGTTCTACCCTGTCGGAGGTGAGATAGACCTGATTTTTGAGTACGCCCCGCTTTTCGATGGCCAGTGTCATGATATTGCCCAGATACTCCGATTTCGAAATTATCTGTGCAACGATGTAAGGTTCCTCTATATAATCCAATTTGTTGGCATCCGGCAAACCACTTGGATTATGTACCTCTATCAAGTCGCCCGAAGTGGTATAGGCCTTAAATTTTACGTTGGGAACGGTGGTGATCACATCCATGTCGAACTCCCGATCCAGCCTTTCCTGAATGATTTCCATGTGCAGCAGCCCCAAAAAGCCACAGCGAAATCCAAAGCCCAGGGCGGCAGAGCTTTCCGGCTCAAAAACCAATGATGCATCATTTAGCTGAAGTTTTTCGATGGAGGCACGTAGTTCTTCATAATCATCGGCATCAACCGGATAAATCCCTGCAAAAACCATTGGTTTCACGTTTTCGAATCCTGAAATGGCTTTGTCGCAGGGGCGGTCAACCTGTGTGATGGTATCACCTACTTTTACTTCGCGTGAGGTTTTGATTCCTGAAATAATATATCCCACATCTCCTGTGCTCATCACTTGTTTGGGAATCTGCTTGAGTTGCAAAACACCAATTTCATCGGCATTGTATTCTTTTCCGGTAGCTACAAACTTAACCAGATCGCCTTTTTTCATGCTGCCATTCATGATACGGAAATAAGCAATAATTCCACGGAATGGATTAAACACAGAATCGAAAATAAGTGCCTGCAGTGGAGCTTCGGGATCGCCTACCGGAGCAGGGACGCGTATTACAATTGCCTCGAGTATTTCGGCTACACCGATACCTGTTTTGGCACTTGCCCGTAAAATATCCTCCTTGTCGCAACCAATCAGGTCAATGATTTGATCTTCTACCTCATCAACCATTGCACTGTCCATATCTATTTTGTTAAGCACCGGAATGATTTCCAGGTCATGATCCAGGGCAAGATATAAATTAGAAATGGTTTGAGCCTGAATGCCTTGTGTTGCGTCAACAACAAGCAAAGCACCTTCGCAGGCTGCAATAGATCGCGAAACTTCGTACGAAAAGTCAACATGCCCGGGTGTATCAATCAGGTTGAGCGTATAAACTTCGCCTCCCTTTTCATACTTCATCTGGATTGCATGACTTTTGATTGTGATGCCGCGCTCGCGTTCAAGATCCATACTGTCGAGCACTTGTTCTTTCTGGTCGCGCTCCGAAACCGTGTTGGTGAGTTGCAAAAGTCTGTCGGCCAGGGTACTTTTACCGTGGTCGATATGTGCAATGATACAAAAGTTGCGTATATTTTTCATGGACTGCAAAATTACGATATTCCGCTAATCTCTAACAAGACAATATAAAAATACACACTGACTTAGCCGAAAGCTTGTTGCAGAACTTATCTCCTGCTTAAATGAGGCTTGCAAAAGACTTTAATTGCTATTATTTCAATTCTTTTTTTAATAATTATATCCGACACTCATACTCGATTTTTCGATCGGATAATGTCCCATATAGATATTACCCAGGTTGCCGTCGATACTGATTTTATCTCCGCTTTGCACCAGCCTGCCATCGAGTTTGCAT
>JAQVGO010000157.1 GCA_028696715.1 Bacteroidales bacterium | reverse complement strand
AGGCGACAAGACGAAGATGTATCGATATACTTCGAGTCGCAGGCAACACAGAAGATGGCGTACGACAGGCTAGCCAACACATTGTTGTTGACATTTTTAAGTTAAGAATAGGCTTTAACCTAGTAGCTTGATTCAAATATTACACTGTACTGCATGGATTTTAGATGATTTTTCATAAAAACCTTGCGGAAACAACAATACTATAAATGGCAACTTAAATTATATCAATGTGTTAGGTGTTTTTCAGCAGACCTTAAATAAGATTCCATATGAATTAAGTGGTCAGCTTATAACACTTTTATTGCGCATTTAAACGCTTCAAATTCAAAAATCATGCATTTGATCTGGAGCTTTTCAGGCAGCTGACATTTTTTTCTGCAGCCAGTTTTATGGGTGAAAAAGTGGCGTACATTTGCGCACTTTTCTTTGATGTTATGCACATAATTAATCAGGCCGAAATACAGCGATATGCTGATGAGCTTGCCGAGGAAGGATGGTTTGTAATTCCTAATGCTGTTGACGAACAATTTACAAGTCAAGTTTTGGATGTCGTCACGGAAACGCGTCTGAATAATGATTTCAGAAAAGCCGGTATTGGAGCCGGAGGCGATTACCAACTCGATAACGAGGTACGCGGAGATTTCATCCATTGGATTAGCCGTCATCCTTTGGAGCCTGTGTTGCAGGATTGGATGAATGGAATGACAGCATTGCGCACAGGATTAAATCGTGAGCTCTTTTTAGGCTTGCAGGACATTGAGATGCATATGGCCATTTATCCTCCCGGAACTTTTTACAAGCGTCATCTCGATCAGTTCAATGAAAGAAGCAGCAGGGTCATTTCGATTGTGCTTTATTTAAATCGGCATTGGGAACCCGGAATGGGTGGCGAACTGGTGATTTATCGCGAATCGGCTGAACCTGTAATCATAGAGCCACGGGCCGGAACTCTCATTTGCTTTTTAAGCAATAAAATCGAACATGAAGTGCTGCCAACACATATAGAGCGTATAAGCATCACCGGATGGATGCTCAGAAAACCTGTCGGACTTGGGTTTTTATAAATTCGGTTTAAACGTATTGTCGCCATTTCATAAAGAAGGCTGCCTTCTCGATTGCGGTAATCATGTTGAGATTTTCAACATAAATCCTGTCAGTTTCCAGGTGTACAGGACTGAGGTTGATAATTCCCCTGACCCCTGCTGTAATTAAAACCTCTGCAGTTTTACGTGTATAAGCACCTGGCACATTGAGTAAAACCAGTTTTATATCAAGATTCCGAATCGTGTCATGCAGTTCATCAAAATGAAAACGGGCAATATCATCTCTGTGTGCATGTTCGCTTACCGGTTCAAAATCAAAAACTGCTACTAAGCTGATTTTCTCATTTTCATACTCATATAAAAAAGTCTCTGTAAATGCGTTGTTGTCGCCTACCAGTGCCATTCGGCAGATGTCAAAAGGATTCAGCACAGAATCGATGCACCTGATCATCTCTTTTACATGGTATCCTTTGCGAATGTTGGATGATTGGCATCCAATAAGCATTAAATCGCGACGGACGGACTCCTGCGTAGCACCTGTAAGTCGGGATAAATCAGCAGAATTGATATGAGGCCCTTTTGAAAACATGTATTTCAGTAATAATTGCCGGTAAAGACTGAGCCGTTCAATCACCTTTGCCGATAGTTCACTAATCAAGGCCATTTGGTTTTAGTATTTCGACAAAAATAGTTGAAACAAATGATCTGTTTATTAATTAACAGATAAAAACAGCCTTGAATTTGTTATTTAGAACGCATATAAATGCAAACATCCTGCTACTGGCAGAGCGTAACAGGATGTTTTGTAGTGAGCCTAAGCAAATTATTTTATACTGTTCGGCCGGGATATACTTTCAAAGCCTCTTCAAGTGCTTTCATGGCATGAACCAAATCATCAACATTCAGAACATAACTAATGCGAACTTCATCCTTGCCCCTGCCCTCTGATGAATAAAAACCGCTGGCGGGTGCAAGCATCACAGTCTGATTTTGATAATTAAAATCCTCCAAAAGCCACTGGCAGAATTTATCAGAATCGTCAATCGGAAGACGTGCAACCACATAAAATGCACCTTGCGGGTTGGGGCAAAAAGCTCCCTTCATCTTATTAATGGCTTCCACAACGGTGGACCTTCTTTGTAGGTATTCGTTCAGCACCTCTTCGAAATAGCTATCCGGAGTGTCGATGGCAGCTTCTGCAGCAACCTGGCCAAAGCTGGGCGGACTAAGCCGTGCCTGTGCAAACTTTAGGGCGGTTTTCATCACCTCGCGGTTTTTCGAAATCATGCATCCAATTCTTACTCCACAGGCACTGTATCTTTTTGAAACAGAATCAATTAAAATAACATTATCATCAATTCCCTTCAGGTGCATGCACGAATAATGTTTGTTGCCATCATACACAAATTCGCGATAAACTTCATCGGCGATCAGGTAAAGATCATATTTGATCACAAGCTGGCGCAATACTTCCAGTTCTTCAGCATTGTAGAGATATCCGGTCGGGTTATTCGGATTGCAAACCAGTATGGCTTTTGTTTTTGGGCCAATCGCTTTTTCAAAATCAGCAATTGGAGGCAAAGCAAATCCCGTTTCGATCGAACTGTAAATAGGTTTAACATTGATCCCTGCATTAACAGCAAAACCGTTGTAATTGGCATAAAAGGGCTCGGGGATGATTACTTCATCACCCGGATCCATAATGGTTTGAAAGGCAAAAAGCAGGGCCTCGGAAGCTCCGGCTCCAATAATGATGTCGTTGGCAGTGATATGGATATCATGCTTTTTGTAATAGGTGGCCAGCTTCTCGCGATACGACAACACGCCGGCAGAATGGCTGTAGGCAACCACTTTTTGCGAAAAATTGCGGATAGCATTCAGGGCTACTTCCGGTGTAGGAATATCAGGTTGGCCGATATTCAGGTGATACACTTTCATTCCACGTTTTTTGGCTTCCTCAGCATAAGGTACCAGCTTACGAATAGGTGATTCGGGCATTTTTTTGCCTTTGATCGAAATACTTGGCATAAGGTTATACTTTTAAATAATTAAAAACCCGGCTGTTCGACAGCCGGGAAGATTCTTATCTCGACAGGATAATTTACTTGTTGATAGGTGCGCCGCTTGTTTCGGCCTTTGATGGCAGTGCCTCTGATGGTGTATTCACAACCTTGCCTTTGATACGCAACACCACGCTGCTGGCATTTTTGGCATTTGAAAGTATGGTGACTGTCTTGTTAAAAGCACCAGCTCTGTTAGTGTTGTACGTAACTTTAATTTTTTCTTTATCTCCTGGCAAAATAGGCTGGCGCGGCCATGTTGGTACGGTGCAGCCACAGGATGATCTCGGCCTCGAAAGTATCAGCGGTTCGTTGCCGGTGTTGGTAAATTCAAATTCATGTGTGCCATCGCCATTAAGCATGATTTCGCCATAGTCGAAAACGGTTTCTTCAAATGTGATCTCAGGACCATTAGCAGTTTTCTTTTCTTCTGATTGTGCCATGCTCATCAGGCTAAACCCAAATATCATGACAAATAATAAAACTATGTTTCGCATTGTAGTAAGCATTTTTAATAAAGATGAAAATAACATTATTTGCCAACAAAATTAATAATTCCACGGGTAAATGATGTTAAATTTTCTGAATATTTTGAATTCTGTTAAATTTTTAGCAATAAAAGCTGAATTTGATCCTAACCGCCCTCGGTAATGCTGGTAAACCTTTCATCTTTTGTTTTCTTGCCTTATTTTTGCACCACTTTGATAATAAAGATTTAGTTGCTCGCTGAA
>JAQVGO010000156.1:2376-3870 GCA_028696715.1 Bacteroidales bacterium | reverse complement strand
TTTTTTTCAAAAAAAATTATTCCAATCATTTTCTCCCACTAAATAATTCTTATACTTTTATGCCAAATTCCAAATTGATAGACCATGGCCAAAAACAAGAAAAATAAAGTAGTTCAAATGCTTAGTCCTGAGAACTATATAAAACAAAAAGCCAGAAGCTTACCCATCTACAAATGCACCATCAATTCAGATTGGGAGGAAAATGGGATGGCTCATATTACGGTTATTCGCAAGCATGTAAATGACAATTTTACGGTTGGATTTTATCTTGTTGATCTTAAATGTCTTGGGATTAAAGATTCACATTATGTTTTCAACATAAGTCAACACGAGTTTAACGAGACTTTCGCCCATAGCGAATACCAGATGCCAACAGAAACAATCCCATATATCATGGCACACAACATCATCTTTGCAGGCCTCGAATTTGCTGAGGATTATGGCTTTAAACCACACAAAACATTCACTTCGGTGGCACAATATATCCTGGAAGAAGACACAGATGATATTGAATTAATAGAAATTCAGTGCGGAAACGATCAGGATGGCAAGCCTGTTTTTTTCAGGGGCCCAGATGACGATGAAACATTTGTAAATAAAGTTTTGGCACAACTTGAAAAAACTGCCGGACATGGCAACTACTATTATGCAGACCATATCGATCAATGGCATGACCTGGAGGGCTCAGATGAGGAAGAACCTGCTGATTATTTATCATTCCTCGATAATGCCGACTTATGGCTTGACGATATCATTGAAAATGAGCTCAATAAACTTGATAAAACAAAGAAAAAAAACAGTACTGTATTTCAGTTTAAAATACAGATCAAAAACGTTTCAAAGCCAAGGGTTTGGCGCCGCGTAACGATACCTTCCTATTTCAACTTTAAACTGATGCATCATATCATCCAGACAGTATTCGATTGGGAAAATGCGCATTTGTATCAATTTTCGGAGGATGGATACCGGTCCGAAACAATTATCACTGAGTTGTCAAAAGATGATTTAGGCGGAATGGGAAATGAAGTGGATGCTTCGGATATCGCTTTATCGGATGTGTTTAAAAAAGAAGGTCAGAAATACCTCTACATTTACGATTTTGGCGACAATTGGGAACATGAAATCATACTGGAAAAAATTATCCCTGAACAATCCGAAACCCCAAAACTACTTGATGGTCAAGGTGCTTGTCCGCCCGAAGACTGCGGAGGTCCCTGGGGCTATGAAGAGCTTAGAGCAATCCTGGCTGATCCCAGGCATGAAGAACATCAGGATTATATGGAATGGCTGGGGCTTGATAAGGGAGAACACTGGGACAGCAACGAATTTAACCTGGAAGACACACAATTGTATCTTGAAGAGATCTTTGATCAGGAATAGCGTATCTTCAACTCATTGAACAAAGGTTTAATTCACAAGCCGATAATCAAAGATAAAATCAAACTGGCATTTTGTTAATTTCCGGTTAAATAGTGATCGAGCGCAAATCATTTT
>JAQVGO010000156.1:0-2276 GCA_028696715.1 Bacteroidales bacterium | reverse complement strand
TAATTGTTTTTTTAAACCTAAACCCTCACCCTATGAAAAACATCAAAATCGAAATTAAATGGGCAATACTCTTTGTGGTGATGTCCCTGCTTTGGATGTGGCTCGAAAAACTTGTGGGGTTGCATAGCGCACATATCGACAAGCATATGTACCTCACAAATCTTTTTGCCCTGCCAGCCATTCTGATTTATGTGCTGGCTTTGCGCGATAAGAAACAGAATCACTTTCATGGCCATATGACTTATGTGCAAGGCTTAATTTCCGGACTGATTATCACTGCCATTGTTGCACTTTTTTCGCCGCTCACCCAATGGATTACTTCTACCATCATCACACACCGGAGTATTTCCCTAATGTGATTGCTCATGCCGTGGAAACAGGTTATCACGAAAGCCTGGAAGCTGCCGAAGCTTATTTTAATCTGGAAAATTATATGAAACAAAGTGTGATAGGAGCTTTGGCAATGGGTGTAATAACCTCAGCTGTTGTTGCCCTGTTTGTGCGCACCAAAAAATCTAAAACTGTAATTGATTAACAAAAATACAACCCTTAAAAATCCAGCGATATGACCAGCGTAAATGTATATTTGAACTTTGAAGGCAATTGCGAGGAAGCCTTTAATTTTTACAAAACTGTTTTTGGAGGCGAATTTTCCTATATCGGCAGATTCAAAGATGTTCCGCCTCAGGAAGATATACCTGCCGTACCCGAAGAAATGGCCGACAAAATTCTTCATATTGCCTTGCCCATTAGCAACGAAACTATGCTCATGGGTAGTGATACAGGTGGCGAATGGGCACCCGCATTCAAACAAGGAAATAACTTCTCCATTTCGGTTTCTACAGATAGCAAAGCCAAAGCAGATACGTATTTTAAGGCACTTTCGGTAGGAGGAAAAATTATTATGCCCATGGCAGATATGTTTTGGGGCGACTATTTCGGCCAATGCGAAGATCGTTTTGGCGTGAACTGGATGGTTGCATATGACCCTAATTTATAATCCATATAACCACAAATCCCCAAAAAGTTACACATTACTTTTTGGGGTTTATTTTTAAACTCAATGTTAATGTTATAGGTTCCTCTTTCTTAACCAATTGACTGACGCAAAGATTACTTAGTCAAGAACCAATAGTTTTCCACTAAGTTTTTTATTTTGGTGTTGGGATACAAGTTGAAAAACATAGGTGCCTGTTTTTAGTTGTCCGGCAGGGATGCTAAACGTTCTGCCGTTATGTTCAGCTTCCCAGGCAAGCCTTCCATCCAGCGTAAATATCAGCAGTTTCCATGTTTCTGAAGCAGGGTTGTTAAAAGCAATCACACCACCACCACGAAAAGGATGTGGGATTAGTTGGTAACCTTGCTTTGAAAAGTCGTACACGGTAAGCTCTTCAGTATGTGAAAACCCAAGATTACCCAATTCCAGTTTGTAATAACTGAGGGTATTCAGCAAAGGCATTGTATCCCAAAATTCATAAGAAACCGCCGAATAAGGACTGCCACATATTCCGCCTATGTCACCTATTTGATTATATTCAATTCCATCAGCCGAGCGATAAACGCGAACCCCATCGCAGGTGTTACCGGAAGCAATAATCCAATTCAGGTAAACTTGTCCATTGGTTTCAGTTGCCGAGAAGGTATTCAGATAAGGGAGCTGCTGGGCATGTAAAGTAGAGATTCCTTTTAGTGAAACCAATAAAAATATCAGGCTTACCATTGTTACATGCCTAAAATTCGAAATACTGCTAAGCGTTATTATCATATTCAATAAAAAATATTCGTAAAACGACCCAAAACCTGACAATCTTATGCTGAGTTTTTAGCTTATAAAACTTCCAATTAATTGCGGCTTAATTATAACGATTGTATTAGGAGATTGTTTTTATATTATCAAAACCTCAAAGGTTTCAAAAACCTTTGAGATTTTAACAAAAAAGGGGAGCACCTTCCGGCACTCCCCTTTTTGTTTTGAAGTTTTAATAACTTCTATGTGGTTTATCTAACGATAGTCAGACGTTTTGTTACAACACCTTCGGTGGTTTCGATACGAATCATATAAACACCTGCTTCATAAGCACTGGTATTCAGATCATAACGCATGTCACCTTCGATACCACGATCGATTACCAACTGACCAACAGCATTCATCACAGTGATGCGATTCATCTGTGCAGATTCAATCACAACATTGTTAGTAGCCGGGTTAGGATAAACGCGGGTATTGTTCAGGCCGAATTCATTTGTACTTGTAATGAATACATATACAAAGTCAT
>JAQVGO010000059.1 GCA_028696715.1 Bacteroidales bacterium | reverse complement strand
TGCGCACTGACAGCCTGGGCAACAAGCTGTGGGACTTTAGCATTGGCACAGCAGGCCTCGATTTTCCCAGTGCAGTCATTCAAACCTCCGACAGGGGCTTTCTGGTCGCTTCGGGCTCCATGCCCACTACCGGGGGTAATATTAGCTGCCAGCCTTATGACCTTGAAACCTCGGACATTGTATTGTTTAAAATCGATTCAATGGCCAATATCCAATGGCAGCAATGTATTGGAGGAAGCAGTGAAGAAGCTGTTCAAGACATGATTGAAGTAGATGACGGGTATATGCTGGCTTGCATTGTAGATGCAGCCGATGGTGATATGACGGGTTCGGGCTATCACTATGGCTATGATTCTCAGGGTCATCCATATACTGATGTGTGGCTGGCCAAACTCGATTTCGAAGGTAATATCCTTTGGCACAAGTGCTATGGTGGCACCGCACCGGATGTACCCAACAGCATATTCCCTACCGGCGATGGAGGCTATATCATAATAGCCGAAACTGAATCCAATAACGGAGATGTGTCGGGCAAACACAATCCGCATGGTGTTGGATCTGATATTTGGGTTTTTAAAATCAATGCCAGTGGCGACCTGCTGTGGCAGAAATGTATTGGAGGCCTTGGCTATGAACGGCTGGACTGGAGCGGTGTGCTGGATATGGGAGAAGGAAATTATGTAATCTCAGCAACATTAACACATAATGGAAACAGTGGCGATATTGATTGTATGACATATACCGGAAACTACGACATCTGGCTTATCCAGATTCGCGACACCACAGTAGTAAGCACAGTTGAGCAGCCTTCCATAGCACAAAACCTGCTGTTGTACCCCAACCCCGCCACAACCCAAAGCTGGCTGCAACTACCCGAAAACACAGCCCTCGCACAAGCACAAATAGAGCTTTACAGCCCGGCAGGCAGGTTACTGCACAAAACAAAGCCAAGCAGTCATTTTCACAAGATTGATGTGGCGCATTTGCCCAAAGGCTTGTATTTGGTGAGGCTGTGGGATGGAGAAAGGTGGTACGTGGAGAAGCTGTTGGTGCGGTAGGTTTTCGTTTTAAGCATATGAGTTTTCCTACAAACGCTAATGGGGTGTTTACTGTTTTCAAAAAAGATTTGCAGTAAGGCACCAAAATTTGATGATTTATTACTGTTATTTGTAAGCAATCAGTTGAGAAACAAGGGAATACAATCAGGGTGATTAGAATCACTTACTTTTAATTGGGGTATTTTTCCGGCATAAAAATCATTAAATTTGTCAGCTGAAAGCAACACAGCATATTTTAATGAATATTAAAATCATCCTGGATATTGGCAACACCTTAATTAAATTGGCTCATGTTGAGTCGGGTCGTTTGCGTGACGTTAAAAGTTTTGAGGATGAAGAAATACTTTTGAATTCGATTTCAGAGCAATCCTTCTCCGGAGGAATTATTGGATCAGTAAGGGAAATGTCATCACACCTGCTTGATTGGACAAAGCGGCAAAACAATATCCTCCTGTTAAATTCAGACACACCTTTACCCTTCAAAATTGCATACAAAAGTCCGCAAAGCCTGGGTGCCGATCGGATTGCACTGGCAGCAGCTGCTTATGAGCGTTTTCCTGATAAAAATGTATTGGTGATCGATATGGGCAGCTGCATCACCTACGACTTGCTTACGGCACAAGGTGTTTATCTGGGCGGCGCAATCAGTCCCGGAATTCGTATGCGATTCAAAGCCATGAATGCTTTTACTGCCAAACTCCCGATGGCCGAACCAACCGATAAAACACCGCTGATTGGATACGATACAGAAAGTTCCCTGCAATCTGGTGTAATGAATGGCGTTCAGGCAGAAATTGAAGGTGTGATTGATCGATATGCCAGTAATTACAAAGATTTAACAGTATTAATAGGTGGCGGAGACAATAAATATTTTGATAAAAGGTTTAAAGTTAACATCTTTGCAGCCTCAAACCTGGTACTGGAAGGCCTGAGGTTTATAATGGAATTTAATGAAAGTCAATAAGTTGAGAAAAATACTCGGGATTATTGTTTTTTTACTGGCATTTCAGGCCGTAATAGGACAAACAGGCACCATATCGCCATATTCACGTTTTGGCATTGGCCAGATCAAAGATAAAAGTGTAAATACGCGGCTTCAAGGCATGGGAGGGATTTCCAATGCAATTGCCAGCAATCGATTTGTAAACCCGTCAAACCCTGCTACCTACGTCTATTTTGATTCCTTGTCATTTCTATTTAATGCAGGCATGAAGATGAGCTCGTCAACCTATCGCACTGCTACCCTTACAGAGCAGGGAAGCAGTGCCAGCCTGAGTTATTTTTCGATGGGTTTTCCCGTGCTGCGACAGTGGAAGGTGGCAATCGGCCTGCTCCCTTATTCTGATATTGGCTATAATATTGTTGTGAGTGATTTTCAGGAGGAAATTGGCAATTACAATTATGCTTTTACCGGTGATGGCGGACTGAACCAGTTGTATTTTGGTAATGGATTCAAAATCACAGATCGTTTATCCATTGGTGTAAACTTCACTTATGTTTTTGGCCGAAATACCACTAGTACCTTGCTCTATTTTCCTGATTCTACACTTTATACCAATACCAAAATTGAGCAACGCCTGCTGGCTGATGATTTTATATTTGATTACGGCATTTATTACACCCAGCCGCTGGCCAATGATTATCAATTTAATGTGGGGCTGGTTTATGGCCAAAAGGTGAGGTTGAAAGCAAAACGCGAAACCCTTGTACGTTCGCTTTTTGGAGGTGTTGATGGAGGAATTGAATATTTTTTGGATACTATTTCCTATAAACCCGAAAAAGATGGAAGGATTGAATTACCGCATTCAGCAGGGATTGGATTAAGTTTTCAGAAAAAAGATCGCTGGTTGGTTGGCTTGGATGCCAACTGGCAAAACTGGAAAACTTTTAGCATAGATAACCAGCCTGATTCTCTTCAGAATGCCTGGAATATTGCCCTTGGAGGAGAATTTACGCCTAAACACACATCTATCTCAAAATATTGGAGCAGAGTAACATACAGATTAGGTGCAAGGTATAATCAAACCTATCTGAATCTTTACGGACAGTCGATTAATGAGTTTGGCATAAGTTTTGGTCTTGGATTGCCATTACCACGTTCTTTAACTACTATCGACCTTAGCCTGGAAGTGGGGCAGGGTGGAACAACGGCAAAGAACCTCATAAAAGAAACATTTGTTAATTTTACAGTCGGTGTCTCTATTTATGAGCGCTGGTTTGTAAAACGAAGATATAATTAGCACATAACTAACACGCTACAAAATGAAAACGAAAGGGATCAAAATCATGCTACTGCTGTTTGCAAGTATGGGGTTGGCTATCGCAGGTGCAACAGCAAACAGTTTAGATAAGCTGGAAAACAAGCTGGATTTTCCTCAGGAAAAACCAATGAAGAAGTATGGCGAAGACAGTTTAAGCTGTGTGATCAATATTTCACTTTATAGGGAATTTTACAAACAATGGAAGGCCAGCGACTATACCAGTTCTTCTATTAAAGATATTATAAAACCCTGGAGATGGGTGTTTTTGAACTGTCCGTTGGGAAGCGAAAATACTTATGTCGATGGTGCAAAGATTATGCAGTTCCGCATCGAAAACGAAAAAGATGAAGCAATCAAGGAAAAGCTCATTGATACCTTAATGATGGTTTATGACCAGCGCATTCAATATTTTCCTGATCACTATAAAACAGGTCAGCAACAGGAAGGATCAATTCTTGGGCGAAAAGGCATTGACCTATATACCTATGCCCCCGAACGTTATGAAGCAACCTATAACACCTTGAAGCGTGCAGTTGAACTTGATGGAGATGCTACTGATGGATCGGTTTTGATTTATTATTTCCGCTCTGTTATCAAAATGGCACGTAAATCAAAAGTTGATAGTACCGAAATAGTTGAAGCATACGATCAGGTGATGGATATTTTGGATTATAACATCAAAGGATTGGAAGCCCGGGGAGATAAGCGTTGGGTTGAGCATTACAAAAACTTTAAAGGTAATATCGATGCCACTTTCGAACCTTTTGCCACCTGTGAAGATTTGGTGAATATTTTCAGGAAGAAATTTCAAGCTACACCAGAGAATATAGATTTGCTGACCAAGATCACCAATATGCTCGACAAGCGCAATTGTACAGATGATCCGCTTTATTTGAACGCCAGCAAGAAACTACACGAATTGCAACCCAGCCCCGAATCGGCTTACCTGATCGGACGACTATTGCTGAAAGATCAGAAATACAGCGATGCAATTGAATACCTGGAAGGGGCTACGAAATCAGAAAATATAGAAAGAGCACATAATGCTTACAAATTGTTGGCCGAAGTAAACAGAGCACTAAAAAATTATCCCCGTGCACGTCAGATGGCCTACAAGGCAATTGAGCTCGACCCTAATGATGGTGCACCATACATCACTATTGGCGACCTATATGCCTCAAGTGCGAAAGAATGTGGCGACAACGAATTTACAAGCAGGGTGGCTTACTGGGCAGCGGTTGATAAGTACCAGCGTGCCAAACAAGTAGATCCTAATGTGACAGAAACTGCCAACAAACGGATCGCTGACTATTCTGTGTATTTTCCGTCACTCGAAACCATTTTCTTTTACGATTACAAAGAAGGCGATTCTTATACCATCGAATGTTGGTTTACAGAAACCACCACAATACGCGCTTCGCGATAAGCAATAATTGTGAAAACCGGCTATCATCTGCGATATATTATACAGTTTAACATCATAGCAACTTTTGTTGTTATGATGTTTTTTTCATGTGAAAATTCCCTTCAGGTCATCCATGAAATCACGCAGCGCGATACCCTGGCCGATGTAAGTGCCGACACCATAACCTATTTCAGAAGCGATTCGGGCAGGGTGAAGATGCGGCTCGAAGCTCCTGCCATGAATCGGTACGAAGGCAATAACCCAAGCCTGGAGTTTCCGAATGGTTTTGAGGCTTTCTTCTTCGATTCGGCTATGCAAATCACCTCGCGTATCAGGGCAAACTATGGCATCAGTTACGAAAACATCAAACTACTCGAAGCACGCAACGATGTGGAAGTGGAAAATTATGAAACACAGGAACGTCTGAATACCGAATCACTTTTTTGGGATCAGCGTAAACGCATTATTTTTACGCGTGCCTTTGTTAAAATTACTTCACCCGATAAAGTTATTTTTGGCGACAGCCTGGTTGCTAACGAAGGCTTCGACCAACGTACCATACATAATATGAGAGGCACACTCGAAATTGAAGAAGAGGCTCAGGAATAGGTACACTGACTTTTGGACCGGCTTGATAATAGCAGGATTTATGTTAATTTTGACAATCAATTAATTTTTGGTGACCGATTTACAACTCATTGCGCTAACCTTAATTTTTTCGGGATTTTTCTCCGGGATGGAGATTGCTTTTGTAAGTTCAAACCGACTCAGGATCGAATTGGATCTGAAGAAAAATAAGTTTGCTGCCCGTTTGCTCAACCCTTTCTACAAAAATCCTTCCCGATTTATAGGTGCACTGCTGTTAGGCAATAATATTGCGTTGGTGGTTTATGGGATTGCTATGGCAAGAATTCTCGAACCACACATTATCAATGTTTTGCCCGATGTGGTGAACACAGATTTTAGCGTGCTGCTGATACAGACCTTTCTTTCTACTGGTCTAATCCTGATCGTTGCAGAGTTTTTGCCCAAGATCATTTTTCGAATCAATCCCAATGGCATTCTAAGCCTCATGGCATTGCCCGTTTTTGTAATCTATTATTTGCTTTATCCTTTCATAATCATATACATTGGTTTGGCCGAACTAATCCTGAAATATGTTTTCAGAATGAATCTTAACCAGGATGATTACCGATTTAGCACAGTCGATTTGAATGAGTATCTGCGCGAATATGTATCGCCTCAGCAGGATGAAGTGCAAAACAAACATGATATACAACTGTTTCAGAATGCAATCGAATTTAAACACATAAAGCTGCGCGAATGCATGTTGCCACGAACGGAAATAGAAGCCGTTAAGAGTACTGAACAAATGGAATTGGTTGTTAAGAAATTTGAAGAAACCAAACATTCTAAATTATTGGTTTACGAAAACTCGATAGATAATATAATTGGATATGTACATTCCTACGATGTGTATAAAAGGCCTGAAAACTTACAGGAAGTTTTGCGGAACATCGAAGTGTTTCCGGAAACCTATCCGGCCAATTTGCTTTTGCGTTACTTTATTCAGGCACGACAAGGAATTGCAGTAGTAGTTGACGAATTTGGCGGAACAGCCGGAATTGTTTCGATGGAAGATGTGATCGAAGAAATTTTTGGTGAGATAGAAGATGAATTTGACGAAGAAGAAGATGTGGAAGTTCAACTCTCGGAAAACGAATTTCATTTGTCAACGCGCCTGGAAATAGATTATCTGAATGAAACCTACAAACTCAAGCTTCCGGAATCAGATGAGTACGAGACTTTAGCAGGCTTTATCCTGTATCATCACGAAAGCATCCCCGATTTTGGTGAGGAAATCACCATCGAGGATTACCGGATCAAAGTGTTAAAGGCAAGCGATAATAAAATTGAGGAGGTGAAGCTTAAAGTGCTTCATTAAGATGTTTTTCACAATCCTGCTTTATTGCTATTCCGAGTTATCAACATATAGCAGGCTGTGAGTGTGATTATTAACAATATACAGCACGAAATGTAATTGTTTTCAGTTTTATTTTTATACTTTGAGTTTCTGTTGTACATTTGCACCCTATTTTTAAAAAGATGAACAGATTATGGCTGTAATTGGAAAAATTAGAAAGCGCTCAGGGCTTTTGGTAGTAGTGATTGGTGTGGCATTGGCAGCATTTGTGTTGGGTGATTTTGCTACAGGAGGCGGTGGAAGGCCCGAGATGAACGTTGGTTCAATTGATGGGGAAGATATCAGCATTCAGGATTTCAACTTGCGGTACGAGCAAAATGTTAATGCGCAACAACAGCAACAGGGTAACAGACTTACGCAGGATGAGATGTTCCGGGTGAGAGAAAACACCTGGAACCAGATGGTTGAAGAAATGATCATGGGCAAAGAGTACGAGACCTTGGGATTAACGGTAACTCCCGAAGAATTATTTGACCAGATTCAGGGCTCAAATCCACATCCGGCTGTGATTCAGAATTTTACAAATCCTGAAACAGGTCAGTTCGATCGGGAGCTGGTTTTAAATTACCTGCAAAATCTCTCTCAAATGCCACAAGCCTCAAAGGATCAATGGTTGATTTTTGAACGTTATGTGAAAGAGGACCGACTACGTACCAAATATCAAAACCTGATCACCAAAGCACATTATCTGCCTACTGCCCTCGCAAAGGCAAACTATGAAAACAAAAACACAAAGGCAGAAGCCGAATTGTTAAGCGTACGTTATTCTGCCGTTCCCGATTCGCTGGCAGTCCCTACCGAAGCCGACTTTAATAAATTCTATGAAGAAAACAAAAAGTCATATGATCGTCCGGCCATGCGCGATATTGAATTTGTAGCCTTTGAAGTAAAACCTTCCAAAAAAGATAATGATGCTGCCCGCGAATTTGTAAACAGCCTTAAAGCAGAATTTGAAGTTACGGATAATATTGCAGGCTTTGTTAATGCAAATTCCGACACACGCTACGACAGCAGCTGGAAAGGAAACACCGAAGTGCCGGTAGCACTCGAGCAGGTGATGTTCGAAAACGAGCCCGGCTTTGTTTATGGCCCCTATTTCGATCAGGAAGCATACCGGCTTGCCCGTTTGGTTGATGTTAATTATCGCCCCGATTCTGTAAAGGCATCACACATTCTTCTTGCCTATACCGGTGCCATGCGAAGCGAGCAGAGCCGCACCAAAGCTGCTGCTCAACAATTAGCCGACAGCCTCTTGGCAGTAGTAAAAAAATCTCCGGCCAAATTAAAAGAGCTTGCAATGCAATTTTCTGACGATGGCAGTGTGGCTCAAAATAGTGGCGATCTGGGTTGGTTCCGCGATGGACAGATGGTTCCTCAGTTTAATCAATACGTAATCGATAATGAGGTGGGTTCAATTGGAATGGTAGAAACAGATTTTGGTTACCACATCATCGAAGTCACAGGGAAAAAAGAACCGCAAAAAAAGGTTCGTATTGCCGAAATTGTACACCATGTAACACCTAGCACGCAAACTTATCAGGATGTATTTGCTGAAGCCAGCCGTTTTGCTTCTGCCACAAAAACCCGCGATGATTTTGATAATAATATTGCAGATCAAGGACTTAACAAACGTCTTGCTCCTAACCTTCGTACCAATTCAAACCGTATTACCGGCATGGAAAATCCACGGCAGGTAGTTCGCTGGGCTTTTGATGAAAAAACCAGCGTGAATGATGTTTCAGATATTTTCGACCTCGACAATATGTATGTGATTGCTGTTTTGACCAAAGCAACCGAAAAAGGCATATCCTCGCTGGACGATATAAGAGAAATGATTGAACCTCAGGTGAAGAACATCAAAAAAGGTGAATACCTTGTCGAAAGGATGAAAGCCCTGAACAACGACTGGGATAAAATCATTGCTGAACTCAAAGCTGAAAAACAGGTGGTAAGTGATTTGAGCTTTGATAGCCGCACCGTTACTGGTTTTGGTCAGGAAAGTAAATTAATCGGAACGATATTCACCATGGAAGAAGGTGAAACTTCGGAGCCTCTTGCAGGAAACGCTGCAGCCTTCATTGTAAAGCTGATCAAGCTTACACCAGCCCCTGAGATTGATAATTTTGACCGTATCCGCAGAGATTACAGTGTTGCTTTCTCAAACAGCGTACGCAATAATGCTGCATTCAGAGCTTTGGAAAAAGAATCTGACATCGAGGATAACCGCTTGTTGTTTTATTAAGCGATCAAGCATCTTATAATTTTAAAGCCGGTAGAAATTCTATCGGCTTTTTTAATGCAATCCTTTTGCTGTCACAGTTTTAAAAAATGTTAAAGCTGGCCGTTGGCACTTTTATAACTGCTGCTACTTTATTTTTTTTGCAAAAAATTTCGTTCTATGGATATTGTAGTAGAAAACCTGACCAAAATCTATGGCTTGCAAAAAGCCGTCGATGACATTTCTTTTCGTGTTGAAACTGGCGAAGTGCTTGGATTTCTGGGGCCTAATGGTGCCGGAAAATCTACTACCATGAAAGCCATAACCACTTATTTAGGTCCCTCAGCCGGAACCATCCGTTTGGGGAATTACAATATTTATGATCATCCTGAAGAGATTCGCCGCAGGATTGGCTACCTGCCCGAAAACAATCCTTTGTATCTCGATATGCCGGTGATCGATTACCTGGCTTTTGTGGCAAAATTGCAAGGTATCCCGCAAAATAAAATCAAGGAACGCATACTCGAAATGGTAAAAGTATGTGGTTTGGAAGGCGAAAAACATAAAAAAATTGCCGAGCTTTCCAAAGGATACCGACAGCGTGTGGGATTGGCGCAGGCTTTGATTCATGATCCGCAGGTGCTGATTCTCGACGAGCCCACCACCGGCCTCGACCCAAACCAGATTGTCGAAATCCGTGAGCTGATCAGAAAGATTGGCCGCCAAAAAACAGTTATTCTCAGCTCTCATATTTTAGCTGAAGTAGAAGCAACCTGCGATCGCATCATGATCATCAACAAAGGAAAAATTGTTGCTGATGGCACTGCTGATGCATTACGGAAGCATGCCGGCGGAAAAGAAATTTTGCATGTTACTATCGAGGATGGCGGCATTAATGAGATACATCAGGCTCTTGCAACACTTGAACCGGTTGAAATGGTTGATTTCGTTAATAAAGAAAATGGAACTTTTGAAGTTCAAAGCAAAACAGATCAATCTTCGCGCAGGGCAATTTTTCAGCTGTGTGTGCAAAACAACTGGATGCTCACGCGTCTCAGCCCTGTTGAAACCCGCCTTGAGGACGTATTCCGTGAACTTACCATTCATTAACCGAAAAGCATTTTGAACGATGAATAAGATTATTACAATAGCAAAACGCGAATGGCAGGCTTTCTTCGATTCCCTGACTGCCTACATTATGCTGGTACTCTTTTTGGGGTTCAGCGGCTTCTTTACCTGGATTTTTGGCTCTGATATTTTCTTTGTGAAACAGGCCAGCCTGTCGGTGTTTTTTGGTGTTTCGTACTGGACACTTTTTTTCTTTATCCCGGCACTTACCATGCGTCAGTTTGCTGAAGAAAATAAAACTGGTACCATCGAGCTTTTGCTCACACGTCCGGTAAGCGACTGGCAGGTCATCAGCGGAAAATTTTTAGCAACTTTATTATTAATCGCCTTTGCCCTGGCGCTTACTTTGCCCTATTACATTACTGTAGCCAATCTTGGCAATATGGATCATGGCGCTACCATCACAGGCTATATTGGTTTATTATTGATTAGTGCCGCTTACATCAGCATTGGGCTGTTTGCCAGCAGCCTCACAAACAATCAAATTGTTGGATTCCTTTTGGCATTGGCCATTGGCATCTTGTTTCATTTTATTTTTTCGCTGCTTTCGATGTCGTCAGGAGGTGTTTTGGCTACTATTTTCGATTACCTGAGCATCAGCACCCGTTTCGATTCCTTATCACGTGGCGTGATAGATACAGGAGATCTGGTTTTTTTCTTCTCCTTGATCTTTTTAGCCTTAACGGCTACAGAAGCTATTTTGCAGCGCAACAGAATTTAATTGGCGTTTAAATGCAATTGAAACAACATTTAAAAAGAAGTTTTTACCTATGAAAAAGATAAGCAAACTTACCGGCCAGCTGTTGATGCTGATCATAGCACTGGTATTAGTGAACCTGCTTTCGGAACGGTTTTCATGGCGGTTCGATTTTACCGAAGGGAGGATTTACACCCTCAGCGATGCCACCAAAGATATTTTGAAGTCATTGGATGAACCCGTAACCATTACTGCTTACTTTACCAAAGGCAGTCAGCCGGAAATTGAAAAAGTAAGAAAAGACTTTCTGGATATGCTCACTGAATATGCTAATCTTTCGGACGGCTTACTCAATTTCGAGTTTGTAAATCCCAACAAAGACGAACAAGGCGAGCAGGAAGCCATGCAGGCCGGCATTCAACCACTGATGCTCAATGTGCGCGAGAAAGATCAGGTGAAGCAACAGCGTGTCTTTTTGGGTGCCAAACTTGCTATGGGCGACCGGCAGGAGCTGATTCCGGTGATACAGCCCGGTGCTGCCATGGAATATGCGCTTTCATCTGCCATAAAAAAATTGGCTGTGATTGATAAACCTAAGGTTGGATTTGTGCAAGGTCATGGCGAGCCCGGCCTGAATGCGATGGTTCAGGCCAATGAGCAGCTGAGTGTGTTGTATGCCACAGAAGCTGTTAATCTTTCACAAAGCGAGAACCCGCTAAACTCCTTTGAAACTTTGGTGATTGTTGCTCCCACCGATAGCTTTCCGGATAATGAATTACAACAGCTTGATCAATTTCTGCAGCAAGGAGGAAATCTGCTGATTGCACACAACCATGTGGAAGCCGATTTGCAAAGCATGCAGGGCAGCCTGAACAAGAGTAACCTTTCGTCATGGCTGGCACAAAAAGGTCTGATGCTTGATAATAATTTTGTGGTGGATGCCAGCGCAGGCACTGTAGGAGTGCGGCAACAAAGCGGCTTTATGACTTTTACGCGTCAGATTCCCTTTCACTTTTGGCCGCAGATTACGAAGTTTGAGGATAGTCCGGCCACTAAAGGTCTTAACCAGGTGGTACTGCAGTTTGCCAGCAGTATTCAGTTCAGGGGAGATACAAGTGCTGTCTTTATACCTTTGGTAAAAACTTCTGAAAAATCAGGAACGATTGCTGCGCCCACTTTTATCAACCTGAATAAGGAATGGACAAATGCAGATTTTCCGCTTGAAGGACAAACTATTGCAGCTTTGCTGAGGGGTGTTAATGGTAATCAACAGGCCAGTATCGTATTGTTCTCTGATGGTGATTTTGCCGTGAATGGCGAAGGACAACAGATGCAGCAACTTCCTGCTGATAATGTCAGCCTTTTTGTGAATGCGGTTGATTTTCTCTCGGATGATACCGGATTGATTGATCTGCGTACCAAAGAAATTACTTCACGTCCGCTCGAGGCTTTGGAAGACGGACAGCGCAACTTGCTGAAGTGGCTCAATTTCCTGTTGCCCATTTTGCTTGTGCTGATTTTCGGACTGATAAGATTCCAGTATCGTCGTAACCAACGTATTAAAAGAATGGAGGTGGGTCATGTTTAAAAAATTGAATGCCAAGATTTTAATTATAGTGATTTTGATTTTGGGCGGGCTGTTGCTCCTCAGCGAATTTACCGGTAAAAAAGATCGTTCGTTTGCCAGTGAGTTGATTTCTGTTGATACAGCTCAGGTGACAACCCTTGAAATCGATTTTCCTAAAGAATCGGCAAACGTATTGCTGAAGCGAAATGGAACAATCTGGCATGTTGAATCCGATGGTAAACAATATCAGGCTGATCAGCAAATGATTAAACGAATGCTTTCAGCCTATGTTTTGATGAAGCCCGACAGGGTGGCCGCAACCAATTCGGAAAAATGGGAGGCTTTTGAAGTGGGTGATTCATCTGCTGTTGCCGTTACGCTAAAATCAGGCGAAAAAGTACTCGGAAAGGTTTATTTTGGCAAACTGGCTTTCAGCCAACCAGCGGGTAATCAGCAAATGATGCGCCAGCAACAAGCTGATGTAAAAACCTTTGTACGTGTTGACGGCGATGAGCATGTGTATGCTGTCGAAGGTTTTTTAAAGTCGTCCTATCAGGCTGATATCAATTCGTACCGCAACAAGCAGTTGCTAAAGTTGAATCAGGCTGAAATCAGCAGTATTCGTTTTGAAGGAAGCCGCAATTTTAATTTACAAAAACAGGAAAACAGCTGGATGCTTGGTGATTTGGAAGTTGATTCAGCTTTTATGGTGGCTTATCTCCGAACCCTGAGTCGTCAGAACAGCAGTAATTTTGTTGATCAGGCTTTGGTAAGCGGTAAGCCTTTTGCGGATAAACTAACCATTAGCGGAAGCAATTTCAATCCTGTGGAAGTGAGTGCCTGGGCGGTCTCCGACACTTTAATAGGCCATGTGATTCATTCCAGTCAGAACAAGGATGGCTATTTCGAGGGTGCAAAAAATGACTTGTACAAAAAGCTTTTTCCCTCGCAGGAAGCCTTGTTGGGATTTGAGGTGGATTAAGCTGACGCAAAAAGCGTAATTTCGCGGCAAATTTCACCTCATGGACAACGGATTAAGCGGCTTTATCAGCAGGCTGCCTTTAAAACCCAGGCCTTTACTTAGTAAACAGGAAATCAAGCCGGGAGTATATTTGCTTCGCTTTGAGCGCAATCATGATTTTTTGCCCGGCCAGGTGGTTGGGATCACTACAAACCAAAGCATTGCGCCACGCTTGTACAGCATTTCCTCCGGCGCCAATGAAGACTGGATAGAAGTCCTTTTCAATGTAAAGGAAGATGGTATTTTAACACCGCTTTTGGCACAGCTTGAAATAGGAGATTTGGTCGAGGTTTCCCGGCCTTTCGGGGCTTTCCTGGGTGATGAAAAACCGGCCTGGTGGATCGCTGCCGGAACAGGCGTTGCACCTTATCGTTCGATGTTGCGGTCGGGTTTGGGTAACAACAAAAAACTGATCCATGGTGGCCGCACTTCTGACAGCTTTTATTTTGAGATTGAAATGAAGGAAGCTTTCGGACAGGATTATATCCGTTGCTGTTCGCAGGAATCTGGTGAAGGATTGTATCACGGACGCCTGACCAATTGGTTGCGCGATCACAATGAAATACCTGAAGATCAAATGTTTTACCTCTGTGGAAGCGCCGAAATGGTGGTCGAAGTACGCGATATTCTCATCAGCAAAGGGGTGGCAATTGAACAGGTGATGTCTGAGATTTATTTTTAGTGACTTTGAAATTGACTCCCGCAGATTGCGCAGATTATCGCAGATGAGTATTCTTTACCATTCGTAACGAAATCAGTCTGTATCCTTACTCAGAGAAAGCAAAAAAAAAGTTCATGCTGATACATTTTCTGCGACACTCTGCGTGATCTGCGGGAGAAAAAAATGGGTGGAGTTATCACCATATAATTATGAAGGAATAAAGCGTCAGATTAAGCACAAAATCCACCAGAAACAATAACTTTGTAATGCAATAAACAGGAAGATTTGTATCAATCAAATTGATTCTTTCGGCCAAAAACACATGGAAATTAACACAATACATCCCAAACAGGCACTTTTCGGTAAAACGCCCAACGAGCTTAAAGCGATATGCTCTGATATGGGTTTGCCCGCTTTTACTGCGCGTCAAATAAGCGAATGGCTGTACAAACAGCAGGTAAGTTCTATTGACGAAATGACCAATATTTCGAAGCAAAACCGCGAAAAACTGGCCGAAAATTATGAGGTAGGGCGGGTGATGCATTCCAATGTGCAAACCTCTTTGGATGGCACAAAAAAATACCTCTTCCCCACCAGCAACAAACGTTTTATTGAAGCAGCCTATATCCCCGATGATGATCGTGCTACTCTTTGTGTTTCGTCGCAGGTGGGATGCAAAATGGGTTGTTTGTTTTGCATGACCGGCAAACAAGGATTTCAGTCGCAGCTCACTGCCGGCGAAATAGTGAATCAAATCAGCAGTTTGCCCGAGCGCGATAAGCTTACAAATATTGTGTATATGGGCATGGGAGAGCCTTTCGACAACCTGGAAGGCGTGATGAAAAGTCTCGAAATTCTAACTTCCGACTGGGGATTGGGAATGGGTGCGCGACGTATCACTGTTTCTACCATTGGCATGATCCCGGCGATGAAACATTTTATCGAAAACTCCGATTGTCATCTGGCCGTTAGCATGCATACGCCATTTCATGACGAGCGCAAGAAGCTTATGCCAATCGAAAATGTGTATCCTATCGAACAACTTGTTGCGGTGTTGCGCGATTACGACTTTGGCAAGCAGCGTCGTATTTCTTTTGAATACATCATGTTTAAAGGCATCAACGATACACCGCGCCATGTGAAGGAAATAGCCAGATTACTCAATGGCTTGCGTTGTAGAATAAATCTCATCCGTTTTCATCCGATTCCGGATACGCCCCTTCAAAGCTCTGACGAAGCAACCATACAGGAATTTAAAGAAGCGCTTATTAAGAAAGGTATTCGTACTACGGTGCGTGCCTCGCGCGGACAAGATATTTTTGCAGCCTGTGGCTTACTTTCGACCAAAGAATTGGTAAAACAACAGGCTCCTGATTTTTAAAACCAAAACCATGAACTTGAAACTCGCGCACACCAAAGGATTTGCCAGTGATAACTGGTCGGGCGTTTCACCCGAAGTGATGGAAGCTTTGCAAATGGCTAATCAGTTGCATCATCCCGCCTATGGCGAAAACGATCCCATGATACAACAAGCCGAAAAGCGCTTTCAGGAAATTTTTGAAACGGATTGCAAGGTGTTTTTTGTGTATAATGGCACAGGTGCCAATGTGCTTGCCGTGCAGCATTTGCTCAAATCGTGGCAGGCAGTTGTGGCACCACATTCAGCTCACCTCAATGAAGATGAAGGCGGTGCTCCTGAGAAATTTACCGGCGGAAAAATTTTAACAGTGGACTGTCCCGACGGAAAGATTCGTCCTGAGCAGGTTGAACCATTTATGAGTAGCATTGGTTTTCAGCATCATGTGCAGCCCAAGCTGATAAGTATTTCGCAGGTTACCGAAATGGGAACCTTATACAGTCTGCACGAAATCAAAGCACTGGCCGATTTTGCCCATCAACAGGGAATGTATTTGCATTTGGATGGAGCTCGCATTGCCAATGCTGCTGTGGCTTTGGGTGTTTCTTTCAGCGAAATGGTTACCCAAACCGGTGTGGATGTGCTTTCGTTTGGAGGCACTAAAAACGGCCTGATGTTTGGCGAAGCTGTGGTTTTTCTGAAACCCGAGCTGGCCGAAGGATTTGAATACAACCGCAAACAAGGTATGCAGCTGGCCAGCAAATTACGTTTTATCACCGCACAATTCTTAGCTTATCTGGAAAATGACCTCTGGAAACGCAATGCTAAACAAGCCAATGCCATGGCAAGTTTGCTGGCTGATGAACTGGAACAGGTGAATGGCATACGCCTGAGCAGAGCCGTAGAAGCCAATGGTGTTTTTGCGATTATGCCTAAAGAATTGATTCCAAAATTGCAACAGGAATACTTTTTCCACATTTGGAACGATAGCCAAAATGAGGTTCGCCTGATGTGCTCATTCGATACCACAGCCAAAGATGTGCAGGGTTTTGTGGCTGCCGCCAAAAGGCTTCTAAAGTAAAAACATTAGGATTCCGGATTATAATCCTGAAATTTTACAAGAATTCGCGATTATAATCCGGAAATTTCATAAATTTGAAAAAAATTGTGATGATAGCACGTCAATTATCAGAAAGAATCATTTCAAAATTTTTCAAAGGGAAGGCCATTATTATTCTGGGTCCTCGCCAGACTGGTAAAACTACTTTGCTAAAAAAACTGGTGAATGAAGATTTTTCTGCCTATAAAACTTTATGGCTTGATGCAGACGATCCTTCGGTTCGTGCTGAACTAAGCAATCCCAATCTCGTAGATTTAAAAAGAATAATAGGAAAAAACCAGATAATTGTTGTTGATGAGGCTCAACGTATTTCTTCAATTGGGCTCACATTAAAAATGATAACAGATCACTTTAAGTCTGTGCAGTTGTTGGTCACAGGTTCTTCTGCGCTTGATATTGCGCAAGGCACAACTGAACCGCTTACTGGTCGCAAATATGAATATTTGTTATTGCCGCTTGCTTTTGAAGAATTACAAC
>JAQVGO010000058.1 GCA_028696715.1 Bacteroidales bacterium | reverse complement strand
TCCATCACGATGCCGGTTGCCACACCCAAGCCAAAAGTAATAGCAAATATTTTCGTCCAAAAACGCGCCAACTGCTCGTATTGCTTGTTTTTCGTCTTCAGATACATGCCTTCCATCAACACCATAATCAATCCCAGGCCGATGCTCAAAGGTGGATAGATGTAATGAAAAGAGATTGTAAATGCAAATTGTATGCGCGAAAGTATTTCAACATCCATTTTATGAGGGATTTAGAAATTTTAAACTAATGTGGTTATTGAGTCCAAAGTTAATGCTTGTGCAGAAGTCAGCGTTAATTATTTAACAAAAAAACAAAGAATCGCATAATTTAGAATGCTGTATAAATTACCTATCAGATCTGAATTAACTTTGCAATATGGGCCAACAAAGATTTATCAACATACACACCCATCATAACCCCTATGATAAACAGGAAGTAACTGCCATACGGAATGTGCATGCCAGCGACCCATTACCAGATAATAATTCACTCTTTAGCAGCGGATTACATCCCTGGAAAATCAAGGAAGGCCATATTGTAGAAAAATTGGATCACCTGAATATACTTGCCAAACAGCAACAAATTGCAGCCATCGGCGAATGCGGTCTGGATAAAGCCATCGACACTCCATTTGAAATTCAGCTACAAATCTTTGAAAAACAAATTGAATTGGCAAAAACGTACAAGCTTCCGCTTATTATTCATTGTGTTAGGGCTTACAGCGAAATCCTGGCCATGCGCAAAAAGCATCCCGAAGGCTGTTGGATCATTCACGGTTTTGACGGTAACGAGGTGTTGGCAAAACAATTGATTAGCAAAGCCATACATCTTTCGGCTGGTGCTGCTTTGTTCAACCCAAAAAACAAAATCAGCCATTCGATTCAGCATATTCCTGTTTCCTGGCTTTTTTTTGAAACGGACGATCAGCACACCTATTCTATTCATGAGATTTACAAACAAGCCTCCAAACTTTTAGGCCTCAATACTGAAGACTTGAAAGCGCAAATCTTTCGTAATTTCGCGGCTTATTTTTCAAATGAAAAAAAATGATTCCTGAATGGCAATCCCGAACGGCACTTTTGCTGGGAGAAGAAAAGCTTAATAAGCTGGCCCAAAGTCATGTATTGGTAGCCGGTCTTGGAGGGGTTGGTGCTTACGCAGCTGAACAGCTGGCGCGTGCTGGCGTGGGAAAACTCACGCTGGTTGATGGTGACATAATTCAGGCCAGTAACCGAAACAGACAATTGCTGGCATTGCAAAGCACCGAAGAAAAAACCAAAACTGCACTGATGGCTGAACGTTTAAATGACATTAACCCGCTGATAGAAATTGAGCAGGTAAACACTTTTATCAAAGGTGAAAAGATCCCTGAATTACTTTCACAGCCCTTTGATTATGTGGTAGATGCCATTGACTCTCTCTCTTCAAAAGTATTTCTGTTGGCTTATGCTTTGCAAAAAGACCTAAAAACTGTTAGCTCTATGGGTGCAGGAGGAAAAATGGATCCTACGCAGATTCAAATTGTTGACATCAGCAAAACCCAACACTGCCGGCTGGCTTTTTACATCCGGAAGCGACTCCATAAATTAGGAATACGCGAAGGTTTTACCGCAGTTTATTCTCCAGAACCTGTTGCCAAATCATCAATCGAAAAACCAACAACAGAACACAACAGGCGATCGACTGTTGGCACCATTTCATATATGCCAGCCATTTTTGGCTGTTATTGTGCTTCGGTGGTAATCAGGGAGTTGGTATCAAATTGATTTTAAAACCTCACTTAATCTTGTCCGGCATTGCATCTTTAAGTTCCTGGGCTGCCATCTCATAAGCCTTGATAATAGCCCTGTTGAAATCAGCACCGCCTCCTTTGATACTACTGAGGCTCTGTTTCCAGATTTCCCTTCCATCAGAAAGATCCATCACCGAAACACTGGCATCCACAAAGCCAAAATAGATGCCCTGCACATTTGAGCCGTTTCTGGCTTTCGCATCAATCTCGACCAACAAATCAGCTTCGCTCATCTGATCGGTAAAGGCATAACCCCTTTCGGCCAGAGCTTCTTTTAAAGTTGGCTCCAGTAAGTTAATATCCAACTGATTACCATAATGACCTTTTTCGCTGCTTTGAACAAAAATAGTCAGCGGAGCCACTTTGATCATGAATCGGGCGGGTGCTATGGGATACTGTTTTTCGAGCTGACTCAAAAAAGCAGGCTCTGGTTCACCACCTATAAAAGCCTTCAAATCAAGCTTTGCCAAAACAATTTGAGTTAGTCGATCAGCTTGTTTGGCAGTAAAAGGCAAAACGGCGAGTCCGGTCTGATTTGTAGCTGCTTTTCCAACTATTTCATCCTGCAAATAGAAAAGCAAGGGCACCTCGGTCAGTGATTCGGTTGCGCTCTGCACTTTAACTTTTAGCGGCTCAGAAAGCGGACGTCCCGCACGGGCATCATGTTGTGGGTTAACTGCTTCAAGGCTGATTTCGGCAAGTTTGGCAATTCTTAAATAGTTCTCAGGAACCCAGTTTACCGATCTGTCGCGCAACCACTGAACTGGCAGGCTGATTTCGGCAGCAGCTTTTGCTTGTCCATTCTGTCGGGCAACAGCATTTACTTTAAGGTATTCCCCTTCTTTCCAATAAGATCCTGAAACAACAAGTGCTGAACTACTTGGATATTCTGAAACTTTGTAATCGCCAGCACGCACAAATCCACTTGAAAGCGCTGTTTTGAAACGCTCTGAAAACTCTGAAATCAATCCAGAATTTTCAAAACCAAAAGCTTGCAGGATAACAGGTGACTGTAGATCACCCAATTGCAAAAACAATCCATAAGCCATAAAATAGCCCAAATCATCAATGCTGGCTTTTTCGCTTTGTTGCAAATCAGTGATAGCGTTTTTTACAGCAGTTAGCAGATCATGACTTTCCTTAAGTCGCGTATCTGATTCATTTACAATCTCTAATGCCAGCAGGATAAACTGCGCTTCCTCGAGCTCAGTAAACACAGGCATGGTTTCGTAATAAGTTTTCAAGGCCTGTTGCTGATCGTTTTTCGATCGGTAATTATCAGCCGTAAGTTTTTGGGTTTTAATTTGCTCCATCAATCGGCTCACGGCATTTCTGTAAAAATACTTTAGTTCCGACTTTTTCGCCCAGGCAATGGCATATGCCAATGATTTTTTTCGATCGTGATAGCGTTCAGTGCGCAGACCTGTTATTTGCGCTTTGGATATCGATTGCGAGCGCATTTTGAAAGCCTCTGTAGTTGCAGCATCAATATTAGCCAACTGATAATCAGTAGCAGCCTGCAAACTAACCTGAATTTGCTGAATGAGTGCAGCTTTAGCCTGCTCTTCATACACATCTAGCAGGTTTTTAGCATCCTGACCTTCGGAAACCTCACCAGAGATAAATGTTATAAAAAAGTCCTTTTCAGGATAGGTAGATAGCCGCCAGGAATAATCAACCCATTGAGGTTGCTGAGCCTGTGTGATGATGGGACAAAGAAGCAGGATAAGCCAGTATATTTTTCTCATAAGACTTCACTATCAATCAGTTTACATCTTTTTTATGAACAAAACCCTCGTTGTTGTTGATCAGCTTAATGCGGTAATAATCGCCTTGCTGTTCGATAACAACAAACTCAAGTCCGCCGGGAATTTTTGCGATTGCATCTGATTTGTTATCCGGGAATTCATATACATCCACCCTATCGGAGCTTTTGCCCTTGAGCACAATGCGCTCGGCCAATGCGTCACCAGTTCCTGAGAAAGAATACGTTTCTATGGGCTTTCCGATACTTTCCAGAAAAGCCAGTGTTTGAACGCCACCTTCGGCACGTTTCAGCGCATCAGCATAGAGTTGATTTGAAGGCTCGAGCTGGTTGGCAATTTGGTAATAGTTCACTGCATCATCATACAAACCCGTCATTTCGTGAATTATACCGGCATTGTAGGCAGCTTTTGGATTGTAACTGTCAGCTTCATAAATGGCAACCAAAAGCGGGAATGCCTGCTTAAGGTTTCCGTTTTCAAGGTAATCGCCTGCCTCATCAGCTTGCTTTTTCAAATCTTTCAGTTTGATTTTCTCCATCTCAAAACGAACCATGGTATAGCCCGGTGTAAAGTAATTCACAAACTTCCTGGCTGTGCTACTTAAAACATTATTTAAGAGCTGATTATAATTTGCAATTTCAGAACGTTCTTCATCGCATTTTTTGTCTTCACTTTCAAATGCTGCAGTTTCCACCCCAATAATTTCAGCTGTGGACACTTCAACGATCTTCAGACTGGCATTTGAAGTGATCTTCCTGATTTTACAATATTTAGTTTTTGTTTTCCCATCAAGTGTGGTATAGTTTGAAGATGTATTATCCTCTTTCTTTTCATAGGTCACATCACCAAGAATTATGGCATCCAATCCCAAAATCGCACCCACTTTGGCTGCTGTTGATTCGTCGATCGCTCCCGAAAGTCCGAGCCGTTGCTCTTTGAGTATTTCATTGATCTGATTGCGTTCAATCACACTATAAACATTGGTTTTAAAACCCTTGATGTGCGTAACTCCCTCCACTTTTTTCCCGAAACCCAAAAAACCGGTTTGCTGTTCTTCTATGCCTCTATCTTCCATTAAAAGTCTGGCAATAATCTGATCTGCAAGCATTTGACCAGCATCTTTATGACCAGAAAACTCCATCACCCCGATTTTTTTTACATTATTATATTGCTTTGTGGGTGCCTGCAAAACAAAGCAATCAATTTTTTGAGCTATTCCATTGAAGTGAATCAAACACAGCAGGACAATTAAACTAAGACTAAAATTTTTTACTGTTTTCATATCAATTTTGTTTAAAGGTTTATTTTTCAATCAGATAACCAGTCGGCATAGACTTTCATTCTGGAAGAAACACGTTCGATATAATGTTGGGTTTCCTCGTAAGGAAGGTTCTTTTTCATGAATTCATACACCTGATCTGCCGACATTTTATTGATCTCCGGAATGGCCTGATAGAGCTTGGTTGTGCCTATAAACGCCCGACTCACATTGCCTGCGCCTGTATTGTAGGCAGCAATTGCACAATAAATACGGCTCAATGGATCATCTACCTTACGAAAACTGCGCGTGATCAACATATGCAGATAAGCCGATCCAAGTTCAATATTGTTTTGAGATTCGTACAAATAATTCTCATTCAATAGTTTATCTTCCTTATACACATAATTGTAGGCATCTCTTCCGGCATATTTCGGCACTATCTGCATCAGTCCGAATGCGGGAACATGACTTTTAGCCTTTGGATTAAAACTGGATTCAGTATGAATCACAGCGAAAACCAAAGCCGGATCGATCATAAAGCGGGATGAATAGGAAATGACTTGCTCGTAAAACCGTAAAGCCCTGGTTTGTATGCTATTGGTTGCGAGCGGGATTTTTACACTGACGATCACTTTCTCTTTTTGAGGTTCTGGTTCAGGTTGTGGCTCAGGCTTTGGTTCTGGTGGTTCAGGTTTTACTATTTCTTTCTCAATTGGCTGTTGTTCCACGATCTGTTCAGCATATTCGGCCAGATTATCTTCTGTAACTGTTTCACCAGTCTCGTTTTGGAGCTGATCTTTTAGCACAGGCTCATCCAATAGTGGCTCTGGCTTCTCATATTCCGTTTCGTAATCTTTGGTCTTGCCTTTGTTAAGGGCAAGTTCTTTCACAGCTTCGGCAATCTTTTGTTTCACCAGATCAGCATTATCCGCCTCTTCAGGTGTCATTAAAATTTCAATTCGGGCCTCTTCCTGCTCAAAATCAACTGATGTTCGGCTTTCGCCATCCTCACTATACTCTACCCAGTTTGTAGGAGTGGACTCGATAAAATTACCTGCTCCCCATTTCTGTTCAATCCCTTTTTTGAATTGCTCAAATGCCTCCTGATTGGCCTTTTCGTAAGCTTCCCATTGCTTGTTGGTTTCTTCCCTGAACTGATCAAAACCAGCTTGTGACTGCTGGCGAAACTGCTCAAATGGATCTTCTGTTTCTTGTGCATAAAAAACTTCTGCAAAAAAAAGCAAACCTATAAATATGACTAACTTTTTCATAAGTTGTGTATTTAATATTTAGCCAATTAATTCAGGTATTGTAATGGATAACCCATGACTGCATCAATGGTCAGATTGCGCTTTGCACCCGTTTGCTTATGCATTATGCAACAGTGCCAAACAGGATACAACAATAAATCAACCTCCTGTACTTCAACATCATACTTCCTCTCTACAACCGATTTCACATCCGTAAGACTGATCTTTTTACCCAGCTTACGAAAATCATAATCCACCTCGCTTCGCTTCATAGATTTTGGAAAAATCAATCCATCAAGGTCATCAATTTTGTGTGGGTCCATATCAATCAAGGGAGCAAACTGCATTTCTTTATCTGCAATCATCAGAATGTTCATCTCCTTATAATCAAGGTATAGATTCACAGGAACTTGCTCGATCCGTTTTTTGAAAATACCTTTTTTGTTGTTAAACAACATTTTAACTTTAAGCAGCGGAAAATATTCAAAATCAGCGGATTCCAGTTTTTCTAATGCGATCAGATTAAAGGTTTTATGTTCAAGATGTGGTTTCAGAGCTTTACTTAAATTTCGTTCGTGCAAAGTAAAATCAATCACCATAACCTGATCATCGCCAGCAACAGCCACTTGTTTTTCTGCATCCTTGGTGTCTTCAATAGAATGTTCTGACTGATCAGCAGCAACTTCAGAAACTGGTATATCTGACTTATCCTTCACTTTAGCAGGTTTCTGATATTTCTGACGCCAGTGCTCCTCAACTAAATTATTTAACTGTTCTTCGCTGATCACATCGTGTTTGGTGAGCAGCCAGCGAACCTGAAACTGCTGTATTTTCTTTTCCTCATCAGGAGAAAGCAACAAGAAAGAGCCCTTTTTTAATGCAGGGATTTTCTGCATCAGTTCACCGGCATTAGTTGGAGCCATCGATTCAAGCCTGGTTTCGATCTTCGAAAGGTCCTGTTTGGTTTTCAGGCTGCCTATTAAATAAGTTGAAATCTGAGCAATTGACTTATAATCAATATCTCCGGGGTTTTGGGTTGCTATCAAACATCCTACCCCATATTTACGTGCCTGTTTAAACAGCAGCATCAAACTTTCCTTGCACGACGGCATTTTAACCGGCGGCAAATAAGGAGCAATCTCATCGATATAGAGTGCTGCTTGCAAGCCATCTTGCCCGTTTGAAAGTGGGTTCTGAAGCATCCAGTTATAAAGCAACTGAGCAATGTAAGCCATAAAAAACTCCTTCTCTTCCTGTGTAGCAAGTGTATTGAGATAGATCACCGAAAGACGGGTCTTTCCTGTATTATGTTCACCCAGGCCCAGCAAAGCCTCTATGGTAGCAGGATATCCTGTTTCGAATATCAGTTTGCGTGAACCGATTGTTAAAAAACGTAACTTTTTTATCAGTTCCTGCAGATCTTTGGCACTACTTATCTTTGTTACAATCTCACTAACCGACTCTGGCAAATCTGTCAACAGATCGATAAGCCCTTCAAAACTACTGAGATAAGTCTTTTTCTGAAAACAATAATCAAAGACAGTACTCAACACCGATTCTGCTGATTTTCCATCATCGCTGTCGGCATCGTAACCAATAAGCTCGATCACATTTTTGGCCGTTGCCGAAAAAAAACGCAGGCGGTCTTCAGCATCCATCCCGTGAACCTGTTCGAATTGCAAGGGATTAATCGACAATGGAAGTCCTTTGGAGCTGCCCGGTGTCCAGATCAAAACCTCTGTTTTTTCGGCCAGGAGCCTCCTAATATCAGGATTTAAGCCTTTGGTGGCCAACAATTCATCATCATTTTCAGGATTGATTAATGAAGCAATATCGCCCTGCGGGTCGAAGATTATCATTGGAACTCCCTGCAAAGCCAACTCTTCTGACAAGACCTTACATGCAACTGTTTTTCCACTTCCTGATGCACCAAAACATGCGATATGTCGCTGTATGGACTTTAATCCCAAATAAACTGTTTCTTGATTGGATGTTCCAATAAATAGCTGGTTCATAATAAATTGGTTTTGGTTTATAATGCTTTGTGACCTTTTCTCCAAAAAATCACCTTCAAATATACTTCAAACTTATGCTAAGTTAAAACATATCGGATACCTTTTTGAAAAGAAAATCAAAATTCCAATACTATTTATACTGAGTTTAAATAAGCCAAAAAAACCAAATACTTATCCCGCAACTTTGAACACGCTTTTATCACCGAGCTGTATATGAGAAATCAAAAGATTAATAAAATGCGTTCGCCGAACTATTTTCGAAAGAAACTGTGCTGCCATTCTAAAATCACCAAGTTCACGATAGAACTCTGCGATTATAGCAGGTTCAGCGTTGGCATCCTGCTCCAGTATTTCAATAAGTCTAAGAAGATTGGTTTCGAAGCGCGGTTTTTCCGAGTCAAACAAGGCCCGTCCTTTTCGGCTAAACTTTCGGGAGATAATCCAATAGAAAAAATTTATTTTGCCTCTAACAACATCAACAAACCTCCAGGCATCCGCATCCCGATACAAATCATTATAGGCCCAAAGCAGCGATTTTCGAATGATAATCTCTTGCTCAACACTTATTGGTCTTAATAATTTCAACGCATTCCAATAATGATTGATCAGGGCAATTCTCCCATTGTTATCCAATAAGTTACAGCCAAAAAACCGCCAACTTGGCCAGGTATAAGCCGTCAGCCTTTCGGAATCTGAAAAAGAATTGTGGCAGGCATCCGGTTGCAGCCAAAACAAATATCCACAAGCCGGACATAACACAATTTTTTGGGGATTAGCAGGAATCAAATCATTGATTATCATACCATCGGAATATAATACCGACTGATTTACTGAATCTGCTTTGGCTTTTTTTCCGATCAACCAGGCACTGCAACACGGACAATTAATATAAAAATCTTCAAATGAAGTCATAGCTATAAACTAAGGCATAAAAGTAACTGGTTCTGCAGTAATCACAAATTTTTAAGGGCTAAAAATGAAAAATAAATCACCAAATTTTGAATCTAAATTCAGATTGATTACTTTTGGATGTCAAATTAAGGAAGCATAATCCAACTTACGTATAACCTTAACAAACCAAAAAAAATGAAAAAGATCAACCTGATGATGTCGGTTATTCTGGCATTTACCATTGTTATGTCGGGCTCGGTATTGCTTGCCCAGAGTTCGAAAGAGCTTAAAAAAGAAGTAAAATCCAAAGCCCTGAAAGATGCCCGCAAAGAAGCCAAACGCATGGGCAAAGAAGGCTACAAAGTTAATCCCGGCCAGCTTCCAATGGATAAGCAGCTCGAAAAATCGTGGATGATGGCCTATGAAATTGACGATAAAGGCCAAAAAAAGTATTTCATAGCAGACGGGAGTTCTGTTGGCGAAACCCAAACAGCTGCAAAACTGCAGGCGTATGAAGTTGCCAAAATCAATCTGGCCGGACAAATTGAAACAGAAGTTGCAGGCCTGGTCACTACAAACATTGGCAATCAGCAACTTTCTTCAGATGAAGCGGCTTCGATTACGCAGACCATGGGCCAGTTCAAATCGAAACTGAACCAGCATATGGGACGCACGCTAACAGCTTTTGAAGCTTATAAGCCCGTTGGCAAAAACACAGAAGTACGTGTAACGATAGCCTATTCAACTGAAGAAGCACTTAAGATGGCTAAAAACATCATCCGGGAAGATCTGAAAAAAATCTCGGGTATGGATGATCAAAAAATTTCCAAAGTATTAGAATTCTAATTGTTTGCTTTTATTCAGCTGAATTTGTCGCAATTACTACAGATTCAGCTGAATATTATTTTTGCTATCATCCAAAATAATTCAAATGAATATCCGGATTATTAAAGCAATTGTTCTGGGATGTGTTCTGGGTTTAATGAATATTAATCCGTGCAACGCTCAGACATTTGAAGAGTTTCAAAAACAAATTGAAAAGGAATACGCTGATTTTGAAAAAGAAACCCAGCAACAATTCGATCAGTTTGTAGCCAGGATTGATGCAGAATTTGCTGACTTTCTGGCCAAATCGTTTCAATCATTCGAAGCCACCTCTGGTAAACCAAAAAAACCAGGGCCAAAACCCGAAAAACCTCCAAAATTTACGCAAACAGATCAGGAAAAAAGCACCATCCAACCCAATACGCCTGCGCAAAAACCACCACCAACCAGATTACCAAATATTCAAAAATCTGAACCAGAAAATTTTAAAGGAACTGAAATTGCTTTCGATTTTTATGGTGCCCCTGTTCAGCTAAATTATGATCCACGTTTGAAAAGCATCATGCTTGAATCAATTTCAGCTGATGGCATTAGCGATTGGTGGACATTGATAAGTGAAAGTTATTACAATCACTTAATCAGTCAGCTTCAGGAGTACAAAACCGACCTCAACCTAAACGATTACGCTTATGCTCAATTAGTTAAAGCTACCGCTGAGGCCATTCATTACGACAACACCAATCAGCAAGCCCTGTTGGAATGGTTTCTGCTTACCCGTTCCCGTTTTCTGGCTAAAATTGCCTTTAATCAGGAGCAGCTTTTTGTTTTGCAACCTGCTTTGCAGACCAGATATGGCGAGAATTTTGTGCTAATCGACAATAGGCCTTATTACCTTCCTCCGGGCACTCCGGACAACATCAACACTTACGCAGGTCAGTTTCCGGAAGCGGATATCATTCCCGACCTTACTATTCACAGGCCTCTGAACCTTCCTTTCAAAAAAGGAGTTAAAAAAATTGCTTTTGAGCATGCCGGCAAAAACTACAGCTTTGAGGTTGTTTACAACAAAAATCTTTTGAATTTCTATAACAGCCTTCCGCTGACGGATGCCTCTGTTTATTTCAATTCTGCAATAGATCTGCAAACTAAGGAATCGCTCGCACTGGCACTAAAACCTTATCTGGATAAACTTACTAAAGCAGACGCAACAGGATTACTGCTAAGTTTTGTTCAAAATGCCTTTGAATACCAAACCGATCAGGAGCAGTTTGGGAAAGAAAAGTTTTTGTTTCCGGATGAGCTTTTCCATTATCAGGCCTCCGATTGCGAAGATCGCTCCGTATTGTTCGCCTGGCTCGCTCGTAACCTGCTCGACATCAAAGTTGTTGGCCTGGCTTTTGAAGGACATATGGCTACTGCTGTTTGTATCGAAGGTATTGAAGGTGCAGGATTTGAACACGATGGCTGCCGTTATATTGTTGCCGATCCTACTTTTATCGGCGCACCGATTGGTTTGGTGATGCCCATGGTAAAGAATCAAACGCCTGATTTGGTGCTGGTTGATGCAGTTTCGGAACAGGAAATGCAAATCCGCGAACTCCTGCTCAAATCCGGTTTGTACAGGGCCGACAGGCTGAATGATCTTATTTTTGATGAAGCCGGAAATGCGTATGCCTGCGGCTATTTTGTTTCGGAATTCAATTTTGGGAACGAAAAGATAAGATCAAATTCAGGAAATAAAAACACTGTTCTGATTTCGCTTGACAAGAATTTTAACTTACGCTGGATCAAGCATTTTGAGGGAACTAACGACAATATGGCTTATGATCTGTACCTTGAAAATGACAATTTATTAAGTGTTGCAGGAACATTCAGGGATGAAATGAAACTTGGAAAAGGGAGTCTTATTGCCTCACCGGGAGCTGATATTTTCATCCTGAGGATGAGCACAGACGGTAGCATGAAATGGGCCACACAGGCCGGTCTTGACAAGCTGAATCAAAATTCCAATTTTATGTTTGCTGCCGCTTTCGACACGAAAGGAAGTAAAATTTCGGCAAGACTATACAGCGAATCAGAAAACTTTAATCATTACGGATTACAAGCGAGCCCCGAAGGAAACCTTTACCTTACCGGATCCTTTTTTGCCAGTTCGGGCATGAATATGAAATCTGAAAAACGCTTTGATTCCGGAGCAGGCTTCGATCCTGCCGAAAATTTAAAATCAGAAAATGACGTACTGCTTGAGGAAAATTACGAAAAAACAATCGCAGGACTTTTTGCAGCCACCAAGCTATTACAAATCAACACCATAGAACTTAAAGGGCAAAAAGTAAAAGAAGTGTTTGATCGTTACAATCCGGCTTTTGCACAGTTTGCCCCGGGATTTTACAACAGTTTTGGCAGGATGAGTTTTATGAAAAATGCAGGAGGAATCATCAGTATTCGCACTGCAGATGGAAAAGACATCACTTTTGATAAAATCAAAATCAGCGACAACGCACGCATAAAAGTGGTAGCCTACAAAAGTGGAAATGCCAGTGTAGAAATCTTCAGCGGTATAGAATTATCAAACGGACAATTGAGTTATCCGCTAAATCAGGTAAAACTCTATAAAGATACCGGCGATTTACTGCTTGATTTTGACACAGATCACAGCCAGATCAAAATCAACCTAAAAGCCGATCTACTCAAAAAATAACACTGAACATGATAAGAAAGCTGTTCAAATTACTGGTTTTAATATTTCTTATTGGTTTGCAAACAGCAGATTCTAAAGCGCAGGATTTTGAAGAAGAAGAGGAAGAGATCGTTGACGTTGTAACCACGGAAATCTCTGTTCAACAATTAGTTGCACTTATCAAACAGATGGACAGCGATATTTTTGTGCAGGATGTTATAATAACGAGCCAGCCGGGCGACGAAAAATTGCTTATTGACAAATTATTCTACAAGGAATATGTAATTGAAGCACCTCATGATCAGTCAGTTTCGCTGTATTTATACAATGTGCAATTCAAGTTAGGAGAGAACCAGAAACTGGTTTTCAAAGACTGGAATTTCCTGCGGTTGAATGGGATTAATTTAAGTAGTGACAATGATCTTGTGTTCGAAAATTGTGCGACTGAGGGTAGTTATCCGGTGCGCTTTGAAAATTGCAGCTTTGGCGGAATTGTGGAATTAGCTGGGGAAGAAGCACTTGGAAGCTTACAATTTAGTGGTTCGCATTTTAGCAATAAGCTGGATTTCAATCAGGATGCCGAATTTGTGAAATTAGTAAACTGCTATTTCGAAGTTGATAGTATAACATCAGCAAGCCTCGATGAAGAACAATTTCATCCACAACTTGATTTTTCTGATCAAAGTTTTGGTGTGATCAATCTATCTGACCTGACTTTTGAACCTACGGGTATTGATTACATATTCAGCATCAATTTTTCTGCCGCAGAAATCAGCAAACTAAGTTTATTTGGAATCGATGGTTTTGGTCTTGATCTGACAGATTTAAACATTGAAAAATCCTTACTTGGAGATTCATTGCTTATCAGTGATTTTATTGCCGTACAAAATTTTGATTTCCCTGCAGAAAACACCAATCTGCCCTGGTATAATTTAGGAGGTGAAAAACTAAGTCTGTTGCTCGAAAAAGGCAGTGGCAAGCCAGAAATTTATCAGGCAAAATCAACTCAACAACTTGCCAGCACACTGCACTACAATGAATTGATGAGCTGCTACAACAAAATAAACGGGATGTATCAGGCCCGGGCAGACCGGCAATCAATCAATGAATCATACATCGAAATCAAAGACATTGAAACACGCTATCAAAAATTCAAATACGAGCTTGAGCCTTCCTTGAACCTCTTTATTGGGTATCACCTGAATCGCTTTCTCAGTTTCTTTTCTGATTATGCTACCAATCCGGCCAAATCTCTTCAAATAGCACTTTACACCATTTTGATCTTTGCCTTTTTCTATATGATCAGTTATTCAGATTGGGATGGCATAAACTTCAATTATTTTGTGAGACAATACATGCTGCTTTCGGAATATTTTATGACCGAAAAAAGCCTCAAAGATTTGTATAGCACTGATATAGAAGAAGAAAGAGAGAGGTTTGAAGCCATCAAAACACATTATCTCAAAAATCGATCTGAGATTCCACTTTTGGTGCGCGGACTTGGATTTCCGTTATATTTTTTCTGGAATGCCCGTCAGCAGCTGATTTGGCTTGTATATTCCAAAATTGAATTGATGCACGGGCAGTGGAATCAATTAAGCAATTCGCGCAAAGCGGTGGTGGGAACAGTAACTGCTTTGAGCTTGTTTATCTATTTCGCTATTGTGCTCCTTATCAAATTCATCAACAGCTTTATGCTCAGCCTCAATATGTTCTTGGCGATGGGATTTGGCAAAACGCCTGAAAATCGGGCACCCATGTATTTAACAGTTATTGAAGGACTTATCGGCTGGTTGATGCTTACAATCTTTACGATCACCTTACTCAGTCAACTGCTACAAGCCTGGTAATCTTAATCGGCAATAGCTTCCGGAAGCTTTCTGCCAAAGAATCTGATAATCAGATAAAGCAGGATTATTCCGGCAGGAAATAACAAATAAGCCGGAATCCCAAAAGCAGCCGGGATGGTACCAAAAACTATTGAAACAAAGCCAACAGTAAGCGCATAAGGCAGTTGCGTGCGCACATGATCGATATGATTACAAGAGCTGGCCAGCGAGCTTAAGATCGTTGTATCAGAGATTGGCGAACAGTGATCACCCAGCACAGAGCCAGCCAAAACAGCTGAAACAACATTGTAAAAAATCAGTAAACTATTGGCTTCGGTCATGCCGGTTTCGTGGGTTAACAGCCAGGAAGTGGGTAAAATCAAGGGGTACAAGATGGCCATCGTTCCCCAGGAAGAGCCAGTTGAAAAAGCTACCAATGCCGCCAGAATAAAAGTGAAAGCCGGCACCAAATAAGGAGAAAAAGACAGTTCGAGCAATCCTTTCGAGATAAAATCGGCTGTGTGCATATGATCTGTAACCAACGCAACCGACCAGGCCAGTGTTAAAATCAAAATTGCTGTGAGCATCATTTTAAAACCATCCACCAGGCTCTCAATGGTGTCTTTGAGGCTCAATAGTTTTTGAGTAAGTGTAAGCGCAATCGCAACCAGCATGGCCAAAAGCGATGACCACAAGAGGGCAGCATAAGAATCTGCGCCACCGATAATGGCAGAAATTTTTCGGGTAAAACTGATGGCCTCGTCAGCCCAAACTGCCTGATCCCAGCCTGTGTACAATAATCCTGTTATTGTTCCCAAAACAATAATCAACACCGGAATCACAGCATTAAAAGCTCTTGGTTTTTGAGGTGTTTCAGCGGTTAAAGTATTAGCTGCATTTTCAGTTTCGGCAAGTTTCTGGTGAAAATCAGGATCGAGACGTGCATTTTTTTCGGCCTTAAACATGGGCCCAAAGTCACGCTTTTGCCATACCAGCATAACAATAAACAACAAAGCCAAAATCGGATAGTAACTATAAGCCAAGGAGTTAAAGAAAACGTTATAGGCCGATTCCTGTAGGCCAATGGTATTAAGTCCGTCCTGGATATAACTAAGTTCGGCACCAATCCAGGTAGTTACAAAAGCAGTAGCCGCAACGGGAGCCGCCGTAGAATCGACAATATAGGCCAGTTTCTCTCTGGAAATGCGCAGGCGATCCGTCACAGGCCGCATGGTATTACCAACAACCAATGTATTGGCATAATCATCAAAAAATATAGCGATACCCAAAAGCCATGTCACAAACTGGCCGGAGCGCGCATCTTTTGCGAGCCGCGAAAGTCGGTTTACTACTCCAAGCATTCCGCCGTTTCGGGTGATCAGATGCACCATGCCTCCGATTACCATCGAGAAGATAATGATTGCCATATGGCCCGGATCGAGCAATGACTGCATGACGTAAGTATCAATAATGGCCAATAGGCCTTTGAAAACAGCCACAAAAATGCCCAAACCCTGGTAATAAAACATAATCGTAGTGCCGCTCAATATCCCCAAAAATAAGGCTACAAAGACCTCTTTGAGCAAAAGCGCCATCAAAATGGCAATCAAAGGAGGCAATACCGACATCCAAAGCGGAATAGGTGTAACCTCTTGTTGCCAGTGAAACCCATCGATTGTTAGTGTTAACAACTCTTCATCCGGAAAGTCGTGTTTGATTACAGCCAGGTTTTTCTCAAAGCTCAGTTTCTGCATTTCACCATTGAAAACAGCAGTTATTTCCTGACCTTCCAGTTTTCCGAAAAGCTCCCCAACCGCCCTGATTTCAATCTGTTGGTTGACGTCTGACACTAAAACCTCGGGCAAACTCACTCGAAAATCTTCAGGAGAGAAGCCTGTCAAATTCTCTTCAGCATAAGCAGTAAGCCCTGCCAGCCAGAAAATCAATAACAGCCAGAGTGTATTTTTCACAGGGTTTAGCTTAGTAGTTTTTTGATTTGTTTTACTATCCCATTAACATCAAACCCACATAGTGCCTGCAATTCTTCAGGCTTTCCGTGCGCAACAAAATTATCGGGCACGCCAAGCCGAACGATGGGAGTACTAAAGCCGTTTTCATGTGCCCATTCCATTACTGCACTGCCCATTCCGCCATTTTTCACGCCATCTTCAACTGTGATGATCTGCTTGTGATGTTCAAATGCGTCCTTCAACAGGATTTCGTCCAAAGGTTTGAGAAAACGTAAATCATAATGACTGACAACGATATTTTCCGCTGCCAGTTTATCGAGGGCTTCATTTACAAAATTCCCGGGATGGCCAATACTCAAAACAGCAATGCTACTTCCGGAGGATAGTTTCCTGCCTTTACCAATTGGCACAACTTCCGGTTCCACTTTCCAATCCAAAGCCGTGGTTTTGCCGCGCGGATAGCGTATCACAAAAGGGTTTTTACGATAATTGGCAGCAGTAAACATCAAATGTCGTAATTCCTTTTCATCCATGGGTGCAGCAATCACCAGATTAGGAATGCAGCGTAAATAAGCCAAATCAAAAACGCCACGATGTGTTGCGCCATCCTCCCCTACCAGACCGGCGCGATCAACGCAAATCACCACAGGCAATTTTTGTAAAGCAATATCATGAATCAGCTG
>JAQVGO010000057.1 GCA_028696715.1 Bacteroidales bacterium | reverse complement strand
ACCCTCCCCTCACTCAGTATGTGCAAAGCATGTGGCCCGATGATAATTCCGAATACAATCATCCCCACGATAGGAGGAATATTTGTTCGTCTGAACAAAACCGGAATAGCCATGATGGCAGAAAGCACGATCGCAAAGATCAGTACCGGATCCTGAACTGGAAGCGTAAATGGATTGTGTCCTGTCATCGCAATGAAATTATTCCTTATCGCGAATCAATACATCAATGGCTCCCACACCAAACTTACTCATTGACGCCATGCGGTTTTGTGTTCCTTCGTACTCCTCCAAGGCTTTGATGATGGCATTTTTGAGTACCCCGTTACCTACGCCATGGATAAAAGTGACTTTGTCGTATTCGTTCACCAGCGCGCTTTCGAGAGTTTTATGAAAATAATCAAGCTGAATTTTGAGCATATCCTTGCTGCTCAGCCCTGCAATATTTTCCAGCAATTCGGCAATATGCAAATCAACAACTGCCTCGCCGGGACTAGTTCTGTGTTTGTCGATCAGCGGTTTTTCGGCCACTGGTTTGTTCACCACCGAAGCTTCTGCTAAACGTCCTTCTTTCTGAAATTGCTGCTCCTGTTGTTGATCCATCCGCAAAGAAGTAAGCAGTTCGAGGCGAACCATAACCGCCTTTTCGCCCAGCACAGCCGAACTCACATAACTGCCTTCCTTAAAAAAGCGATTGGCTTTCACCTGAAAAGGTGCATGAAGCGGTATGAGCGGTCGTTTGCTTACATCTTCAATAAACAAGGCCTGAACAATTCCGGAAGTCCAATAGCTCAAATCCTCCCGCGAAATGGACTCTATCACCACCTTCGAAAAGGCCTCAACCTGACCATAATCCACATTTTCGAAGCCTTCGTCAGATGACAGCGTGAAACTATAAAGCATCTCGGTATTGGTGTGATTAATCAGCATTACGTCAAGCAATCCTGTCAAAACCCATTGCTGTTCGTGCGGCACAAAAGCCATGTAAACGCCTTCAGGTTCAGGATTTTTGGCAAAACGTCTCAAACCCGACTTTCGGGCAGCATCAACCTCCGCGGCATGTTGCTGCTCCTGACGCAACACCTCCTCGCGAATCACTTCTGTTGCTTGCTTCACACGGGCTTCGGCACTGGCAGGGTCAATAACCAGATCGCTCATCAAAACCGGAATTTCGAAGCCATCTTCAATCGAAACCAAAGCCATCCTGCTGTCGATAAGCCTAACAACCGTTCCACCACCTTTCTCGTTCAGGAATTTTACTTTATCGCCACTTTTAAATTTTTCCATAAGTTGATTTTCTGATGCAAAAGTAATCAATCCGAAGGAAGGAAACCTGGCAAAACATGGTGATCTTCATAGCCATTGTGTAAAGCTTTAAAATAAAGAGCCTCCGTAAGGCAGCAAAAGAGAGGTTTTTAGTGCTGCCTCGCGAAATTGGAAGATAATAAAATTGAACCCGCTCCGAATAGTCAAAAAAAAACTGCTGAATCTTAGCTTTTTGCCCCTTGCCCTCTAAGGGGATTTAGGTATAAATTGACTTTTCGGAGTGGACTCAAAATTAAAAAGCTAACATTTACCATTGTTATCCACAAAAACCATTTGTTCAGAAGTTGCTGAATTAAACAAATGTGCTTGCTGTTGGTTTAAATGATTGACAAATCAGTTTATTACAAGTAATTTTACAAACCATTTAAAAAACAAAAGCTTATGAAAAAAAATGTAGGATCTACTGATCGCATCATCCGGATTATCATTGGCCTGGCCATTGGTGCCATTGGCTATTATTATCAAAGTTGGTGGGGACTTCTTGGTTTGATTCCAATCCTTACGGCCTTAATTAATTTTTGTCCGCTTTATGCCCCATTTAAAATCAACACGGGTAAAAAGACTTCCTGATTTAAACCGAGATTATCATTGGACTTTCTGTAAGATAGACCAAATGCCCTTCGACCGGCTGTATGAACAGTTCCTGAAGGGCATTTTTGTATGCCGAAATCTGACTTAAATGTGATTGTGACTGCTCGCCCGTTTTATAATCAATCACCATAACTTTTTCGGGCAGGATAGCCATACGATCAGGGCGCAACAGCTCTCCCGTATGTGTCATGATTTCAGCTTCATTCCTGATTTTTGCCGGAGGGGAAAAAGCTTTTTTTAATTTCTCATCCTTTGCGATTTGTTCAAAAATAATACCTAGCTTTTCAGCTTCTGAGCGATCCAAAAAACCCTGATTAACATTCCATTGCAGCACTCCTGATAGCTGATCGGCATAACGCAGCCGGGCCAAAACTTCGTGTAGTTTGTTGCCATATTGCACGGCTTTGGTGGCTTTTCCATAAGAGGCTGGTCTGGTAATTTCAAGCGCATCACGCCAATTTCTGGATGTGATTGTCTCCTTTGTTTCAGGTTTTCTGTCACGCTTTGAGGCGTTCTTTAGTGGCAGGCCTTCCCTGCTTCCATAACTATAGCAGCTTTGCCCCTCAACCCAATCGCCCGATTCTTTTAGATAATGATACTGGAATGTTTTTGCAGCTTCTCCTTTATAACTGCTGATCACAAAAAGCTGCTCAACAGCCCGCGTGCAGGCCACATACATCAGATTAAGACTATCCAGCTCACTCTTATTCCTTTCCTGTACATAAAGTGCTTCAAAATCAGTACCTTCTAATGATTTATTAACGCTTATCATGGCTTGATTCAGACCCGGGATGTGATAGGCTTCAAGATCGACCCAGGCATGACTTTTTGTGTTGTTTCGGCTAAATCCGGAAGCGGCATAGGGATAAATTACTACCGGAAACTCCAAGCCCTTGGCTTTGTGAATCGACATTACTCTGACAGACCTGTCATCTTCAGGAAGCTTCACCGCCAGCTTCTCCTTGCTATCTTCCCAATACTGAAGAAAATCTCCCAGTCCACCTTTGGCCTGATTTTGCCAGCGGAAAACAGATTCCAGAAAGAACAAAAGATAAGCATCAGCATTTTTATTCAATTTAAAATGACGCAACAGATGCTCGCAAAAATCATAAATACTGTAGTGGTTGAGTTGAATCGGATTGAGCGATCCTTCAGGCAGGCCTAGTAACACCTCCATCTGCGCATGACTCATTGCTTCCTTCGAAAAATAAATCGTTGGATCAATTTTTCCTGTGGTCACCAATGGATTTAACAAGGCATGGTAATACCTGAGTCCGCTGGCGATAACTGCATCAGCCGGATTAAGCAAAAAATACAGGGCATGAGTAAGCAGCTGAACCTTATCAGAATTTTTTACCAGGAGCGAATCGGGCGACACCACACTATATCCCTGCGAAGTGAGAAAGCGTGCCATTTCAGCACCCCTTTCGTTCTGCCGGGTCAAAATCACAATATCACCCGGGCTATAACCAGAATCAATCAGATCGACAATTAACTCTGAAACCCTGAGTTGTTGCATATCCGTATCTTCCTGCCCTTCATCTTCATTCAGTAACTCCAGTTGTACAAATCCGGCTGCTGACTTTGAAATAAATTTTTGCTCCACCTGCTCATAAACCTGCTGATATTCTGCTGATAACAAAGAAGAAACTGACTTAAAAAAAGCATTGTTAAACTTCACGATTTCGGGCAATGACCTGTAATTGGTATCCAGTGAAAAATCCTGATACTGCTGCTTCAGTATTGACGCCATCTCGTTGGCCTGCAATGAATTATCAGGCAATTCAGTCTCAGGCAAACGGATAAACTGTTCTACCTCACCACTGCGGAAACGATAGATCGCCTGTTTGGCATCACCAACCAAAAGACTTAAATTACCTGCAGCAAGCCCATTGGTGATTAAGGGTAAAAAGTTCTGCCACTGCAAGATAGAGGTATCCTGAAACTCATCAAGCATAAAATGCCGGTAGCGTTCGCCAAGCCTCTCATAAATATACGGAACAGAGGCATCATATAAGGTTTTGGACAGCCGCTTGTTAAACTCAGAAATATGCACCTCACTCGTTTCGCTCCGCAGAAGTTCCATCTCCTCTGTGATGCGCTGTTGCAAGGCAAACGAGAGTAAGTTCCGCTCCAGCATGGTGAACAATGTCAAACGGGATTTATGCTCCTCAACATAAATTTTTAACCTGTCAAAAGCTTGTATAAGCTCAGGCTCAATCGTTTGTATTGCTGCTTCTATTTCTTTTGGCAACCTGGCTTTGGCCCACTTACCCCCTTCGGGTGGTTGTACGAAAAATCCTGCTTTCGATGCATGAGCCAGATCGCCCTCACGAATACGCTTGATCACCACCGGAAGTCCTTTGGATCCTTTGGCCAACTCATCAGGGCTCACCTCATTTTGGTCCAACAACTGCTCAATCTGATCAACCAGCTGATTAGCCTGATCCAGCACAGTTTTACGGGTTTCACGAATGGTTTTTGTTGCACTTCTAACTGATTCCAGATCAGAAAGCTCATTTCCTTTACCATGTAAAAACGCTTCTTCCTCAAGCAGTTGACTCACAAACTTACTCAATCGTGATTCTATACGCCAGTTCTCATCATCCTGAAGCTGTTTTTTGATAAAATCCAAAATCAAACGGGTCACAAACTGATCTTTTCCCACGGAGGCAATGATTCGATCGCGGGTTAAACTGATGAGCAATTCTGTTTCGAGCAGGATTTCATATTGGGCTGGCAGGCTTAGTTCACGCGTAAAGGTGCGGGCCAGTTTTTGCACAAAAGCATCTATCGTACTTACTGCAAACTCGTGATAATGATGAAGTATGTGATGAAAGACCCAGCTGGCACGCTCCTGCAACTCAGCCTTATCAAGTTGCGTCCGGCCTATCAAAAAAGGCAGCATCACTTTTGTAATGGTATCATCCGCTTTGGCTGTGGCAATGGCCTGTAACGCCTCAAGCATACGATCCTTAAGTTCGTAAGCTGCCTTGTTGGTGAAGGTAACAGCTAAAATCCGTCTGTAATTGATCGGATCGTGCAGCACCAGTGCCAGATATTCGAGCACCAGTGTGAAGGTTTTGCCCGAACCAGCAGACGACTTATATACCTTCAGGTTTTTCATTCAGGCACAAGCATTTTGCCAACAGCATAAACTCCCATACCTGTGATTTGAACGGTGTAAAGTCCTTTCGTTTTCAATTGTTGTTTTGCACCAAAAATCAGGAGGTTTTCGCCTTGTGTTAAACCTATTTCCTCCCTAAAAACAAGCCTTCCCTGCTGATCGAAAACTGACAGCAAGGCTGTGGCAGCGGTTTTTGAATCGAGCCTGAAAGTTGCAGATTGCGTTACCGGATTAGGAAAAATTGAAAGGTCTGATGTTGCAATCAGTCTTTCAAGCATCCCAACGCTGATTGTCCGGGCCGAATCGCGATAAACAACCATATTGCCAAACGCTTCATCAATGGTAACCTGAAGCAAAGGGACTTCCATTCCTTGAGCAAGCCAATGGTATTCCGTATAATTTCGGTATATCCCCTGACCTATCCCATTCATTTCCAGGCTGTCGTATTCTGATACTTCCGACTTATAGCGCAGCACTTCGAAGGTGCCATAAGGTGTTGTAAGACTTCCCCAGCCATCAATGGTGTTTTGCCGGCTCCGCTCGATAAGCACATAGCCCACATCGGGCAAAGCCATCTCGAGCGCAGCTTCATCTGCATAGGTTTGACCATAATTCATCGGAAACTGATACCATTCGTCCGGATTATTAAACTTCAACGGAATAGGTGTTCCTTCATAAACCAGTCCATATCCTAAATCCTGATATCGGCTGCTGCTGTTTTCAATAAAACGAAAAGCCCTGGTTTCGGGCAGTCCGGGAAATAATGTTGCAGGATTAAAAGTATTTACCAGGTCGGCACTGCTTATGAAAAATGGCCAAAAAACCACTGGCGTTGAAGTAACAGCCAGAAAAGTATCCACCCGCTGGCTCACTGGATTCAGATCACCAAAATTCCAGTTAAAATCTTCGCCGGTTCGCGAAAAATCATAGGAATTCGTTTCAATGGCAATGCTGGTTCGTACCGTATCACCAACGGATGGCATATCGGCAGAGGTAACCGTGATTTGTGCGTGTGATAAAATAAATCCAAACGTTGCTATAAAAAGTAAAATTGATTTTTTCATATTATGATTAATTGGTGTTTCGTTTTTTCTTTCGGCGGAACAGCTCGCCAAAATTATCAAATTCCTGACGATACGACAATCCGATGCCCTGGGTATATGGCGCATAGTTGTCGAAATTGCTGTAGTAATAATAGGAGTTTGCATTGGAATGGTTAAAGGCTTTGGCTCTAAGTCTTCCATCTTTTGTAATTTTAACGGTAATATCCACATCACCCACAATATTACTGGCATTTTGAGTGGTAGCCGTATTGTTGATCATGCCAAAGTTGCCATCAATCGTCACACGATCGTTAAAAAGCTGTGTTGACAGTGCTACCTCCAGCTCCTCGTTCGAAAGCTCATCGCCAGGTTTGTAGTGCAGCCCCACATCAAAATCCTTACTGATTTGCGAGAGCCAGCTACTCAACTGGTTGCTGATCACATTGATATAAGAGCTTCCCAAATTTGCAGTGCTTCCGCCGGCATAGCTAAAACTGCCCAACACCAGCAGCGAAATCATTTGCTGTGTCATCAGGGCAGTATTGGTGGTATCCAAAACAGAAAATACCATCTGGCGGGTATCATCATCAGCATTTGGCAATCTGATACTAAAGCTGATGTCCGGATTAAACAATTGATTTTTGAGCTGGATGATACAATCCACATTCACCCTGTTGCGGATAGATGAGCTGGAATCGAGTACAATACCTAAGGAGCCCAGTGAAGTTTTAACCCGATATAAACCTTTTACGTCCAGTTCGGCATCAAGCGGATCACCGGTCCAGGAGATACGCCCGCCTTCGAGCAGCTCAAAGCGTTTGCGAACCAGATTTTCGAACACAAAATTAAACTGCCCCGACTGCACCCGATAATCACCCAACAAGGTGAAATCGCCTGCGGCATTCACACCCATCCTGATATTGCCGCTTCCACGGGCCGCCAGGTCACCCATATTATAAGGCAGGTAAATTTGCAAACCAGCATCAGGTGTAACCGTGGCATTAAGGTTGAGGTTGAAGTTCTTAGCCGGTTTTGGCAGTGCAGTTTTTGTGGCAGCAGCTTCAGCTTCTTCACTTGGAGGAGCTACGAAAACTATAAAATCGTGATCACTCACATAAGCACTATTATTCAAGGGAATAAACAATCTTGTTCCGCGGTTGGTGGCAGCATTTATTGCCAGGTTGATGTCGTTGAGTGGTCCGGTTATCTGCACATCACCAGTAACAACAGCCGATCCATAAAACAGCTCATTCATTTCGCGGCTGGTATTGAGTGCAATAAATGAATCAGGATCCATCCTGAGCCTGAAGCGGAAACCGGACAGATACTGATGACTCACCTCACCACTCACAATGGCTTTGTTTCCGGTGGTATCATACAGCATCATATCCTGAAAAGCGATTCTGTCCTTCTCGAAAATAAATTTATGTTGCAGCGAATACACCGTATTGAGATAATCAACTTTAAAAGCTGTTCGAAACAGATCAAGCTCGCCGGTAAGCTCAGGCTGTTTGAGAGCTCCCCTAACTTTAAAAGTGCCACTCGCCAAACCTTCAATATTACTCAGAACACCGATCAGAAAAGGATTTAAAGTCCTCAGCCTGAAGTTCTCCAGATTCAGATCAAAAAACATATTGTCATCCTCCCGGGTTGGATAATAAAATCCGGTGAGATTAAGCATTCGACTTGTAGAAACATTTCCAACATTGATGATCTGTGCATTCAGATAAATTGATTCGTCGGTATTGTTCCAGCTGCTGATGATACGGGCATCGCCTAATTTTTCGGCATTCAGATACAGGCCCGAAAGATGCAGGTTAGAAAAGAAAGCCGGCCGATGAACCAGATTGGCCAATTGCAATTCACCCGAAATAATTCCGTCCAGATCCAGTCCAAAACCCATAGTGATAAGGTCGAAATGAGAGATATCCCAGTTGCTAAACGAAATATCCAGGGTATCAGCTTCGTTGACGGGCAACTTACCATCGAGGCTGATAAATTGCTGCCCCACATCGAGCCGGAGATTGGACACAGCAGTATATTCTTTCTTAAAAAGGATTTGATTATTTTTGGCCAGCTGCCAAACTGAATCATTCACAATCAGATCCGATTGAGTAATATGAAAAGTTCCCCCATAAATGCTGTCCGGTAAAAAAATAGCATTGATAACACCTTTATTTCGCGAAGGCTCCAATATGTCGTTCCAGCGAAGCTTGGATATCAGGCTGTCATTTCTTACCAAAATACTTAAATGTGGGCGTTGAATCCCGAGCACTGTTGTATCGAATCGGGTTGAATCACGAAATACAAACTCCGAAAGGCTTAGGTCCAGTGCCGCCTGTTTCCTGTCGCTGGTATTCTTGATGTAGATGTTTTTCATTTTAAAATCACCAAAAGCGATAAAAGGCGACCTGAATGTAAGATCCAGATCGTTGCGGTTAGTCGTAAACACCCCGCTGGCTACAGTTCCGGTGGACAGCGATAACCCGGGGCTAAACAAACGGGTTAGTGTTTCTGTATCCCAAAAATTGAGACTCATAAAAAAATCCTGATCGGGCAGCTCTTTCTCCTCTTCCATAACGCCCGGGATATGCATATAATGGTTGATATAATTGTTAACGGCCTCTGGCAATGTAGCAAAATGTACCTGACCTCCCAGTTCAAATTCAAAAAAGTCGGTTGTCAACTCATACCGCTTTCCGAGCAGTGCCACATCAGTTGCTCTTAGTACCAACGAATCCATCTGATAACTACCTCTGCTATCAATGAATTCGGTATTGCTTACATGCAACAAACCCACCAGCTCGTCTGGCCTAAAACCCGTGAGGTTAGCTCTGACACTTGTTTTGAGCTGCATAATGGTATCAGAGTGCAACAAGTTCATGCCATAAAGATCAGCATGTTCTATTTCGGCCATAAAATCCATCACCGGTATCTCATGCTCAAGATCAATTTCGCCGTTAAACTCAAGCTTTAATTTTTCGTCATTCACACTCAAAAAACCATTGTATCGCTGGCCGGTCATTTCGCCATTCAGCATGATCTGCCGATACGGAATACCAAGCAGGTCAAGATGCAACAATACACCATCCACACTTACGTTAGCTGTTTCCTTAGCCAAACCGCTGCCCTTTATTCTTGCATTCATCGAAAGGCTGCCAATCTGATCTGTATCCAGCAAGCGACCAATAAGCAGTTCGTCTGTTACCAAATGTCCTTCATAATTGATTTCATTGGTCTGCTTATCCCTGAACAGGCGCAGGTCAGAATGCATGGAGCCCGCTTCGGTGGTTACCCTGGCATTGGCCAAAAAGTCATCCGGCTTACCTTTAAAAGTGCCTCTTACAACAGTGTTGCCGGCTGCTTTCAATTGTTCAGGAATTGCAATACGCTTATTTCCGGGCAGCAAAAAAGCCGCCAGATCATCGGCATTAACCCGCAGCCGGTCAATATCTAACTCCATATAGCTGTTAAAAAAATCGGGTAAGCCATTGATGCTATAATTACCAACAAAACTGGTGTTGTTGCCCACTTGAAAACTAAAGTCGCGTGTAGAGAATTTAGCTACCGTACCGCTGATGTCTCCTGCCAGACTAACATCATTTTTCATATCGAACATCACCGGGGCAAAAAAGCCAATATCAGCCATGTATAACTTTGAAGGCCTGATACTTGCATCGATTTGTACTTTCTCAACAAAATCAAGAAAATCGGCATAAGATTCATAGCTAAACTCCAGATCCAGATTGAGGCTTGTATTTGAGGTGACCAGTTCCATGCCGGATGCTTTGGTTGCCTTAGGCCCCGACACGAAAGTCCCATGCAGGTCTTCCAAGGCAATCCCACTGGTATCTGTGGCTTTAAGCCTTCGAATGTCGGCATAAATACTGTCGCCAATCAGCGAGATATCAGTAGCCGACAGCCTTATGTCTTTGATATATAAATGGCTATAGTCCATTCCTTCGGCTCCGGGGCTGTCTTTGTTCTGATCCCAAAATTGAAACTGTCCCTGGCTGATCTGTATCTGATCAATCCTTAATTGAAAATCGGCCGATGGCACTTTAGCAGCAGTATCTGCTGATTCGCCAGCAAAATAATCCGTAAAAAACTGAAGGTTTAAATCTTCCTCATTTTCATATTTAACGAGTGAGGCATAGGGCTTCCCGAGCACAAGCTTGCGAATATGCAAGCCCTTTTTCAAGTCCTGAGGATTCATACTCACTCTCAGATAAGGCGCGGCAAACATCAGGTTCGACTTTTGGTCGTAAGCCTCAAAACCTTTAATCGTAAGCGAAAGATCGAGATCAATGTAAAATCCTTTAATCAAGATGCGGGTGTCCAACTGTTCAGACAGATATCCGGTGGCCAGCCGGGCCAGATAATTTTGCACAAAAGGGTCGCGAATAGAAACGTAAATACTTACCGGCAGTGCCAGCAGCACCATCAGCAGAGCCAGGAAACTATTTCTGATCTTTTTTTTGATAATTTTGTCCCTTAAAATCTGAACATGAACACCTATATCCTCGGTATCGAATCCTCCTGCGATGAAACCTCTGCCGCTGTGCTCAATGGCACCCGATTGTGCTCCAACATCATCGCCAGCCAAAAGGTTCACGAAAAATATGGAGGGGTGGTACCTGAGCTCGCCTCAAGGGCGCATCAGCAAAATATCATCCCGGTAATTGATACTGCCATTAAGGAGGCAAATATAAATAAAAATGAACTTCAAGCAGTGGCTTTTACAAGGGGTCCCGGACTGCTTGGATCGCTTTTGGTCGGCACTTCCTTTGCCAAGGCTTTCTCAATGGCGATGGATATTCCGATGGTGGAAGTGGATCATATGGATGCACACATCTTAGCTCACTTTATCACTGACGAACAGCATAAAAAGGTTCCGGAATTTCCATTTCTCTGCCTCACTGTTTCAGGAGGCCACACCCAGATTGTGCTGGTGAAAGACTATTTCGATATGAACATCATCGGGCAAACCATTGATGATGCTGCCGGCGAAACCTTTGATAAAGCGGCAAAAATTATGGGACTTCCCTACCCTGGCGGACCCGTTATTGACAAGCTGGCACAACAGGGTGATCCTTTTGCATTTCAATTTGCCGAGCCCCGGATACCTGATTTGAATTACAGCTTCAGTGGATTGAAAACCAGTATTTTATATTTCCTTCGGGATGAGCTGAAAAAGGACGAACAATTCATCGAAAAGCACAAAGCCAATTTATGCGCCAGCATACAACATACCATTGTTGACCTATTGATGAAAAAACTAATCCTGGCTTCAAAGCAAACCGGTATCCGTCAAGTTGCCATCGCGGGTGGTGTTTCGGCCAATTCGGGCTTGCATCAGGCAATGCAGCAAGCCGCTGCTGAAAATAAGTGGGAAATTTACATCCCCAAACTCAGCTATAGCACGGATAATGCAGCCATGATAGCCGTGGCAGGATACTTCAAATACAAACAAAATCTTTTTGCCGATCATAACACTACACCCTATGCCCGGCAAAGCATTAAAAAATAACCCCATACTATGATGCACTGGCCACAGCTTCTTTCGACCCAGCGTTTCTCTTCTTCCTCTGATCAGCAGGACATTCGCTCGGCTTTTCAGCGCGATTACGACCGGATAATCTTTAGCAGTCCATTTCGCCGTTTGCAAAACAAAACCCAGGTTTTTCCGCTTCCGGGAAGTGTGTTTGTTCATAACCGCCTCACACACAGCCTCGAAGTAGCCAGCGTTGGCAGATCAATCGCCCGCATCGTATCGCGAGAGCTGATCCAAAAAACACCAGGGCTGGCTCATACCGCACTCAGCGAAATTGACACCATCGTTTCGTCGGCCTGCCTGGCTCACGACCTCGGGAATCCGCCCTTTGGTCATTCCGGCGAAAAAGCCATCAGCAGCTTTTTCGAAGAAGGAGCAGGCAAGATGCTGAAAGACCAGGTACCTGCCAACCAATGGTCGGATTTGATCAATTTTGAAGGCAATGCCAATGCTTTTCGCACACTTACCCATCAGTTCAGCGGCAGACGGAAAGGTGGCTTCTCGCTCACTTATGCCACCCTTGCTTCCCTGGTGAAGTACCCTTATCCCTCTTTTAACAAAGGGGATCGTAAAAAGTATGGCATATTCAATTCCGAAATTCCCGGTTTTGAAATAATAGCGCAAAGTTGTGGATTGATAAAAAGATCTCCGGCCGAACCGGTTTACAGCAGACATCCGTTGGTATATCTGGTGGAAGCTGCCGATGATATCAGCTACCTTATCATGGATATGGAAGATGCACACAAGCTCAGGATTCTTTCGACAGAACAAACCGAAACCATGCTCTCAGCCTTCCACGATCAGGATGATGAAGCATTTGCAAACTATAAAGATCGTATCTATCAGGAAGTTACTGACACCAACGAACGCATTGCCTTTCTGCGTGCAACGGCAATCAACCGATTGGTAAAAGCTGTAAGCAGCCTTTTTGTTGCTCACGAAGAGGAAATCCTGGCCGGTACTTTTAAAGGCAGCTTGGTTGATTACCTCGACGAAGATCTGAAAAACGCAATGGATGCCAGCCGAAAGCTCTCTGTAAAAGCCATTTACAACCATCCTGACGTTGTGAAAATAGAACTAACCGGATTTCATGTTTTGGGAACCTTGATGGAGGAGTTTTCGCAGGCCATACTGGCCCCGGAGACCAATTATCACCGCAAGCTGCAATCCCTTTTGCCAGCGCAATTTAGTCCACAAAAAACTGATACCTACACCAAACTTCAATCGGTGCTCGATTTTATCTCGGGCATGACCGATCTGTATGCCATGCAGCTTTACAAAGACCTGAGGGGCATCGAAAGTTGATCAGGCCAAACTTTGCTCAAGAACGACTTTCCACTTCAGGAAGCCATCCTGCAAATCGCTATAATCGTGATAGATGCGTTGAAATGGATCTTCCACCGTATTCAGATACGCCGTTTTGCCCTGCACCTTAATCACATTGAGAATATCATCCAATTTGCGCATGGCCAGCTTTAGCTCGTCCAGCTGCTTATCACAACTCCAAATATAGGTGGCTTCCTCTGTGTCGAGCGTTTCCCAGATCAGGTGATAGCATTTTGCTCCTTCAACCAGGAAAACAAACGAAAAAGGTTTCAGCACAAACCTGAGCTTCATGATATGATGGGCATGGATGGAAGACAAATACCTGAGGTTGCGATAATGCTTGGTATCAGTGATCTGTAGCAAATCGTCAAACAAATCGGCTTCGGACTGAAAAAAGGCATCAGAATGAAAGCCCTGCTCACCAAAATGTGCAAGCAGCTCGTCCATGGTGAACAAGGACTGGTCAATCTCCAGCATACTCTTTTTCCGTTTAAACCCTGACACAAATTCGAAGCGGACGGTTTCGATCAGGGCTTTGTCGATGCGGTCAATTTCGGGAGAGTAAACATTCAAAATTCTAACCTCATCCCCCTCCACTTCACAGCTCACTCTGACGTTTATATGCTTAGTCTTGAGCGCATTGATAAAATAATTCTTCACTGCATCAAACTCCTCGCGTAGCTCATAATTCTTGATGTTGATATCCAAAGCATCCCGGCTAAACCAAAACTTACGTTTGAAACTAACTGCCCCAAGCTGAAAACGAAGAGCATTGATTGGTATGCTGAAACGCTCCTGAACGGTTCTGATTTTTTGTTCCTGGACTGTTTCCTTTTCCACTTCTTCTTCCGGATTGTCCGAAAACCCGATTAACATCCTTGGCAAACGTTCGCCGGAAGCAGATCGGAGCAGGCTACGGGTATTTAGCTGTCGGAAATAAATCCTTTTGATTTGGTTGAGTTGATTATAGAGCTCTTCAGGGTTTTTCTCCTCTTGCCTGCCTGATGCATCATAACTGACCACTGAAGCATGAAGGCTATTATTTGCCTCGTTATGTTTGGTGACTAAAATTTCCCAAACCGCTTTGGTCTCAAAAAACTTTATGGACGAGGGGATGTCAGCATCCCTTAAGGAAAGTCCGGAATTGCCCAGGTAAGCTTTGTCGTGATCAAAAAACAACAAAAGGGTTTTGCCGGTCAGTGTACTATACTCAGCGTTTTCGGACATAATTCACAGGTGAGAATTGTCCAAAATTACTAAAAATCTAAAAAATCCTGATTTTAGAGTGAAGGGAAAAAGAAAAAAATAAAATCTACCTCACCACGCTAACATTCATGGCGGTAGGTCCTTTGGGTCCTTTCCCGATTTCGAAAGTGACCATATTATTTTCCTTGATGGGCTCGTTCAGGTTGCTCACATGCACAAAGACACGCTGGTCGTTATCGAGGTTACGAATAAAACCAAATCCTTTGCTGTCGTCAAAAAAACTTACAACGCCATTCTTCAATGTGTCAACTACCTCATTGGGATCACTTTTGGCTACACTTATTTCAATATCATCCAGTTCAACCTCTTCTTTTTCAGATGGATCGGGCGGACTATCGAGAATATTTCCAAACTCATCAACATAAGCGATCATTTCATCAAAACTGTTCTTGTCCTGATCTTTACTTTCGAGGCGACGTTTTTCTTTGTCTTTACGTTTTTTTTCTTTTTTCTGCCTTACGGCTTTTTTTTGCATGGATTCCTGTGATCTTCCCATAGTTAAATTTTGGTGGTAAAATAAAAAAAATGGCGGTTGATTAGCTGTTCTGGCCGAACAGTAAACCAACCGCCGGAGTTCTTCTTATCGGTTAGTAACGACGACGTGGAGCTTCAGTTCTAGGACGAGCCTCATTTACAACCATTTCACGGTTTTCGAGGGTTGCACCATTGAGTTCCTTGATGGCCTTTTGGGCTTCTTCATCATTGTTCATTTCAACAAAACCAAAGCCTTTTGAACGGCCATTGTATTTGTCGATGATAATTTTTGCAGAGCTTACTGTTCCGTATTCTGCAAAGAAACGTTCTAAATCCTGATCGTTTACATTGTAATCAAGATTTCCTACATAAATGTTCATGTAACTAAAAATTAAATGAGTAAAAAAAATCAACCTTTTGAAATTAATATTACTTCTTAAGGCTTTAAAAAATCAGGATTTAAACAGCAGGCGGGTCGTGAAAAATGATCGGTTAGAACAAAAAACAAACGAAATCGCAAACAATCTAATTCTGAAATCGGTGCAAAGATAGCTAATTAATTTAAGATCAAATATTATTTACAAAAAAACTTCTTCTTACATTATCATCAGGCAAATACCTAAAACAAGGTATTGAGGGATTTTAATTAATGCTTCAACTTTGCATCATAAATCCAGATCATGCTGAAACGCATCAATACATATGGTTCTCTTGTTCTGATCATGATTCTGGCCGTTGTGTCATATAGTCAGATAACAAGCCTGCACAACCATATTGTAAATGGCGTGATGGTTTCACATGCTCACCCCTATAATCACCACAACAATACACCTGTTCAGAATCACGATCACCAGCCGGGAGATTTTGCTCTGCTTGCATTTTTTAAGGATATTCAACATTTCATTATATCCATTCCCTCAGAGGTTTTTGCTGAATCCATTACCTCAGTAACTGTAAAAATCAGTCTGAAAGATGTAAATCCACTTCCACAAAACATTAGTTTATACAGCTTCTGTTTCAGAGGGCCCCCGTTGACCTGAGTTTTTGGGGATATCTTTTTGAATTTCAAACTTTTAAAAGCGTTTATCATGTCAAGAATTCAGTATTTCGTCATACTGTTAGTGGGAGTTTTTGCCCTTCCGCTTCTGGCCAACGAGCCACCTTTCACACTCAGAGGCATCGTAACCTCAAACAATCAGCCTGTTCCTTTCGCTACTGTCAGTATCGAAGGTACTACAACAGGCACTATTGCTGATGAACACGGCCGTTTTTTGCTGGAGACTATCAAGCAGTCTCATTACAGTTTAAAAATACAATCGGTAGGCTACAAACCGCATCATCTGACAATTAACGGATATCGTAAACATCAGGAAATCAAGGTTGAGCTAACAAAAGACCTGATTGGGCTTCATGAAGTGGTTGTTACAGCTAACCGACACGAAACCAGCCGACAACAAGCTCCTGTGATTGTTAATGTGATAGGCTTGAAACAACTTGAGGTAAATAGTGCCGTATGCATGGCCGATGGATTGAGTTATCAGCCAGGTTTGCGCATCGAAAACAATTGTCAGAACTGTGGTTTCCAACAGGTTCGGATCAATGGCCTGGAAGGACCTTACGCTCAGATTCTGATCGACAGTCGGCCTATTTTTAGTGCTTTAAGCGGAGTTTATGGCATTGAACAAATTCCAGTGGCAATGATTGAGAAGATAGAAGTAGTAAGAGGCGGAGGTTCTGCACTTTATGGCTCCAACGCCATTGCAGGAACCATCAATGTGATCACACGCGAACCGGTGAAAAATACTTTCGAAGGCAGCTTCAATTCGGCTTTGATTGATGGAACAGCGGTTGACCGCAACCTCAGCCTGAATGGCTCATTTGTCTCCGATAACCGAATGGCCGGCATTAATTTATTTGCCGTAAACAGAAAACGTGATCATTATGATGCCAATGGCGACGGGTTTTCGGAGCTGGGCATGATTGAAGCAGACGGCCTTGGTTTTCGTTCCTATTATAAATTCAATTCCTTCAGCAAACTCACTGCTACTTATCATTATATCAGCGAGTTTCGCAGAGGCGGAAATAAATTCGATCTGCAACCCCACGAAACCGATATCACCGAACAAACCGATCATAAAATCAACGGCGGTGAATTGGCTTTGGATATTTACAGCAAAAACCTCAAAAACAAATACACGCTTTACACTTCACTTCAACACATTGACCGTCAGAGTTATTATGGTGCCGAGCAGGATCCTAACGCCTATGGAAGCACCACAGATCTTTCCAGTGTGAATGGTTTCCAATATCATTTGAAAACAGATCGGTTTCTGTTTG
>JAQVGO010000056.1 GCA_028696715.1 Bacteroidales bacterium | reverse complement strand
TTTTTAGTAAAGTACAACCTGACTAAAAGCATGGATCTGTGGGCCAGAATTGGCCAAACCTGGTACTCCACACGTAGCGAAATTGGAACCGGACTCGAACTTATTGAAGGAAATAAACGAACAGATCTGAAAATTCAACTAAGGGTGAAGTTGTGATCAATACATCTTACTCCGCTTGAGTAAGTAAGCCAGCAAAACAGGATGATAACCCTGATTGATATCTGCATCCACATAATCAATCTGATACTGCCCACAGCGCAGCATCAGTTCTTTTTTGCTTTCTTCGCGGCTTTTTTGATAGGCTTCTTTAATTTTTACCGGATTTATTTTGATGGCTTTACCGGTTTCCATATCCACAAAACGATGAGGTCTGTTTTCAAAATTCAGATCAATCTCTGTTTGGGCATCATGCACATGAAAAAGGACTACTTCATGCTTGTTGTAGCGTAAATGCCGCAATGCCGCAAACAGGTCCTCTTGCTGTGCCTGTTTATCCAGCATATCACTAAAAATCACCACCAAACTTCTCTTATGACTGAGTTCTGCAATTTGATGCAAAGCTTCGGCAGTAGTAGTTTTTTGATTGAGTTTGCCTTGCTCGGGGAGCAATAAATCCTCAAGATGTTTATAAAGCAGTTTTTGATGCGAAACAGTGGATTTCGCTTTGGTATGCAACCGTAGCTCGTCAGCAAATAAACTCAGCCCAATGGCATCGCGCTGGCGCTTCATCATTTCGATAAGAGAAGCAGCTGCATACACCGAAAAAATGAGTTTATCAGGATCATTGATATCCGGTTTGTTTTTCATCGGGAAATACATACTCGATGACTGATCGATCACCAACTGACAGCGAAGGTTGGTTTCTTCTTCATAGCGTTTCACAAACATTTTTTCGGTTCTGCCATAAAGCTTCCAGTCGATATCCCTGAGTGATTCGCCGGGATTGTAGAGCCGGTGTTCGGCAAACTCGACCGAAAAACCATGAAAAGGACTTTTGTGCATGCCCGTGATAAAGCCCTCGACCACCTGACGTGCCAAAAACTCGAGGCTGCTATACCTGCTAACTTTTTCCTGATTAATCTGATAGGCCATGATACATTACAAAACAAAGCCCGCTGTGGTATTACAACGGGCTGGATAAGATCATTGATTCACTTTTAAAGCAAAGCATCAAGTTTTTTTACTAAAACCTGTTTTGGAACAACACCAACTTGTTTGTCTGCCACTTCACCATTCTTGAAAAACAAAAGTGTCGGGATATTGCGAATGCCATATTTCATTGCAGTTTGGTTGTTGTTGTCAACATCCATTTTAACAACTTTGGCTTTGTCGCCATATTCTTCACCGATTTCTTCAACCACAGGGCCGATCACCCTGCAAGGGCCACACCAAACTGCCCAAAAGTCAACGATTACAGGTACTTCAGATTTTAAAACTATTTCTTCAAAAGTGCTATCAGTTACTTCTAATGCCATATTTTGATTTGTTTATGGGTTATGATTTAAGTTGCAAATATAATTTAAGTTTGTTAAAACAAGATTGCAAATAAGCCAAACGCTCAGGTATTTTCCTGTTATTATCAATGTTTATTTTAATTCGAATTCAACAAAATTCATTGGTTCTAACAAGGGCAACACTTGCTGGGCATTGATCCTTCCCTGCATAGGTTTCAGGCTACAGGCCAGCTTATTTTTCTGATCTACAAGTCGCAGGCTAAAGTTTTGCTTTCCTGGATTTTCCTTTATCCCGGCGATCAATTCATGCATATCTGTTTCACTCATTTCATCCACTTTCACTTTGATTAAAACCTCTTTGGAAGTTTGTTCAAGCAGATTATCAAGTAATTGCATATCAACAACTTTCAACTCAAACTGTTCTTTATTTCTGAAATCAGGCTGCGAAACACCGTGCACCAGGACAAAAGCACCCGGATCGATGAGGTGTTTGATTTTGAGATAAGTCTCACCAAACACAACCAAATCAATTGCATCACTATGATCTTCTATCCTGAAACGAGCATAAGGCTTACCCTGCTGCGAGGTAAGGTGTTCGGCATTCATCACCTGACCAGCAAAGCTGATCCGGCTACCCTTCAATTGTTCCAGCTGAGACTTAAACTGCTGGATATAAGCGTTTGAGAAAAATCGGATCGGGATTTTATACATATCCAAAGGATGTGCACTGATATAAAAGCCAATGCTTTCCAATTCCATCTGCAGCTCGCGCATCTTCGACCAGGGCTCACATTGCGGTATGGTGAGTTCAACTGTTTCAACGTCCACTTCACCACCGAAAAGATCAAATTGTGGTGAGCTTTTCGCTTCCTGCGCCTGATTAGCCAGCTTGATGGCACGCTCCAGAAAAGTTTGACTGTCATTCTCTTCCCTATAAAAGAACACTGCCCTGTGCACTCCCTCAAACGAGTCGAACGCACCCGAGGTAGCCAGAGCTTCCAAACTCCGCTTGTTTACCTGTCGGAGATTGATTCGGGAAAGAAAATCAAGTACCGATTTAAACTGTCCGTTTTCTTTACGCTCGGCCAAAATGGAGGCAACGGCTGCTTCTCCCAGGTTTTTAACGGCACCCAGACCAAAACGAATTTCTCCATTATCGTTTACAGTAAACTTATATTCCGATTCATTCACATCAGGTCCTAAAACCTTGATTTTCATCCTGCGGCATTCCTCAATAAAAAAAGTAACCTGCTTGATGTCGCCAATGTTGTTGCTGAGTACTGAGGCCATAAACTCCGCCGGATAATTGGCTTTGAGGTAAGCCGTTTGGAATGCGATAAAGGCATAACAGGTTGAATGTGATTTGTTAAAGGCATAATCGGCAAAAGCATTCCAATCCGACCAGATTTTCTCCAAAACCTTAGGGTCGTGTCCATTTGCTTTGCCTCCTTCAATAAACTGGGTATATAATTTCACCAGCAGTTCCCTGTTTTTCTTTCCCATGGCTTTACGCAGGGTATCAGCCTGACCACGGCTAAAGCCTGCAAGCTTCTGCGAAAGCAACATCACCTGCTCCTGATATACCGTAATGCCATAGGTTTCCTCCAGAATTTCACGCATCTCCTCCAGATCGTACGAAACCTCTTCCTGTCCGTGCTTACGCTTGATATAATTGGGAATATACGCCATTGGCCCTGGACGGTAAAGCGCATTCATGGCAATGAGATCTGCGAAAGCTGTTGGTTTTAACTCACGCAGGTTTTTCTGCATACCTACACTTTCGTACTGGAACACTCCGATGGTTTCGCCATGCTGAAACAACTCATAGGTCTTGGGGTCATCAAGCGGAATATCATCGGCAACAATTGTTTTGTTGTGCCTCTGTTCTATGATCTCAATGGTATCGCGTATCAGCGAAAGCGTTTTCAGACCAAGAAAGTCAATCTTAAGCAATCCGGCTGATTCGGCGACTGAATTGTCAAATTGCGTAACCCACAGATTGGCATCCTTACTGATCGTAACGGGCACCAGTTCGCGCAGATCAGTTGGTGTGATCACAAAGCCACAGGCATGAATTCCGGTATTTCGAACCAGGCCTTCTATTTGTAATGTATTTTTAAGGATTTTGCTTTCATCGCCCTCCTCATCCATTTTCTTCTTCAGCTGTAATCCTGCTTCAATCTGGTCAGGACGATATCTCTTTTTGAGTTTCTCCTCATTCAATGAAAAAAAGTGACCCAATTTTACATTCTGCGTCGAAGCAGCCAATTTATTCACCGATGGCAGATCAACATCCAGCACACGACCAATATCTCGTATGGCCGATTTTGTGCCTAAAGTTCCATAGGTAATAATCTGAGCTACTTTGTTTTGCCCATATTTGTTGGTCACATAATCAATAACCTTTGCGCGGCCTTCATCGTCAAAGTCGATATCGATATCAGGCATGGAGATACGCTCTGGATTGAGAAAACGCTCAAACAGCAGGCCATACTTAAGCGGGTCGATATTGGTGATGCCGATGGCATATGCCACCAGCGAACCAGCAGCTGATCCCCTGCCAGGACCTACCCAAACACCCATTTTGCGGGCCGCAGCAATCAAATCCTGAACAATTAAAAAATAGCCCGGATAACCTGTATTTTGAATGGTTTCGAGCTCGAAATCCAGTCTGCTGCTGATTGTTTCCGTAATTTCGCCATAGCGTTTCCTGGCGCCTTCGTATGCCAGGTGGCGCAGATAAGCGTTTTCGCCACGCTTACCATGATCTTCATCATCTCCTTCGTCTTTGAATTGCTCCGGAATTTCAAATTCGGGCAACAAAATATTCCTTTTTAATTCAAATGGCTCAATCTTTTCAATGATTTCTGAAATCGTATCAATTGCCTCCGGAATGTCGGCAAACAAGGCCAGCATTTCTTCCGGTGATTTAAAATAAAACTCATCATTCGGGAAGCCGAAACGGAAGCCATGTCCTCTTCCGACAGGCTCCTGCTTTTTGGCGTTGTCCTTGATACAAAGCAGAAAATCGTGTGCTTCGGCTTCTTCCTTTTTAAGGTAATAGGTATTGTTTGAAGCAAAATATTTGATGTCGTATTTCCTGGCCATCTCAAGCAGAAAGGCATTCAAGTGATCCTCTTCGGGCAAGCCGTGCCGGTTAATTTCGAGATAGAAGTCAGCACCAAAATTTGCTTTCCACCAAACAACAGCTTCCTCAGCCTGTGCCTCTCCCACATTGAGTAATAGTGACGGAATCTCGCCAGAGAGTGCTCCGCTTGTTACGATAAGGTCCTCTTTGTAAGTGAGCAACACATTTTTGTCGATACGCGGTACATAATAAAAGCCATCGGTATGTGAAATGCTGCTTAACATAGATAGGTTTTTATACCCATGTTTGTTTTTCGCAAAAAAAGGAATCAGAAAACCATTGTCCTTGTTGGTTTTGTCGGTGTGATCGCGACAAACATAAATCTCACTGCCCAACACAGCTTTCATTGCTTTAAACTCATTACCAGCAGATTCAGCCTCTTTCTTCATTTTGGCATTGTGGTTTCCAACGGCAGTCACAAAATGAAAAGCCGCCATCAGATTTCCTGTATCGGTAACACCTACTGCAGGCATTTTCATTTCAGCAGCTTTTTTTACAAGCTCGGTAACATCCGTTGTGGCATTGAGAATTGAATAGGTGGTATGATTACGCAGATGTGCAAAATGTCCAACCTGGCTCACAGAAACAACGCTATCGCCACTAGCAGCATCTGGTGACTGATCAGAAATAACTTTCTGATCAGGAGAGGCTGTATTGGATAAGACTTCAATATCAGAGGCAGGAATTGATACAGGATTGGAAGCCTTGAATGCTTCAAAAAAGGTAATATCAAGGTTAAGATCTTCTGGTTTGAAAACCTCGGTGCGCAGCAATTCCAGAAAACAACGCGCTGTTGCAGCCACATCAGCCGAAGCGTTGTGAGCCTCGTCAAAACCTTCTTGAAAAAGATGTTTGTGCAGTTCGGCCAGATTTGGAAGCTTGAATTTGCCTCCCCTCCCACCCGGAAGCTGACAAAGGCTGGCAGTGGTTTCGGTACAAGTATCCAACTTATGATAGTCTTTCAGCCTGTCTTCCTGATAAATACGAAAATATTCTGCTCCAGCTATTTTTAAATCAAAATCGATATTGTGTCCTACCAAAAACCTGGATTGGCTACAGGCTTGCTCAAACTTCTCTAATACTGTTTCGAGTGCGACTCCATGTTTCTGGGCATGATCAGTGGTGATGCCATGCACTTTGGTAGCATTAAAAGGGATTGTAAATCCTTCGGGTTTAATGACATAGTTAGCCTGCTCAACAAGATTGCCCAACTCATCATGCAGCTGCCAGGCAAGCTGAACCATTCGAGGCCAGTTGTCCGAATCAGATACAGGAGCATTATAATTTCGAGGCAAACCTGTGGTTTCGGTGTCAAAGATTAAAAACATGCTTAAGATTTGTGATTATCAAGTGATTAAAATGATTTTCATTTTCAGGTCAGATTTTACAAAAATACCCCAAAAATTCAGACAAATCCGGCCTGTTGAAAACTTGTAGAAAAGAAGTTTTGGCTGCTAAAAATACAAGAACTCTTACCCAAAATATCAATTAATTGGCTAATTTCGTCCAATAAAACTCACTTCGATGGATATCATCTGGATTATTCTCGCTTTTTTGCTCATCCTGATTGGACTACTGGGTGCTATTATCCCGGGTTTGCCCGGTCCACCGATTGCCTGGCTTGCATTGGTTGTTTTGAATTTGACAGACAGAATAAGCTATTCGGCTGATTTTCTTGGTATTACTGCTGTCATTGCACTGATTATCATTTTGCTGGATTACTATGTCCCCATTTATGGAACAAAGAAACTGGGTGGTAGCAAAGCTGGTGTATGGGGCAGCACCATCGGCCTGATCGTAGGGGTTTTTATTTTACCTTTTTCTGGCATAATACTTGGGCCTTTTGGCCTGCTCGGAATAATCCTTGGTCCTTTTTTCGGTGCTTATATTGGCGAAAAATGGGCAGGCAAAGCAGATGAGCATGCCTGGAGATCAGCATGGGGATCGTTTCTGGGTTTCCTGGCCGGAACCTTCATCAAAATTGTCTATGCCCTTGTTATCGGTTACTTTGTGATCAGGGATTTACTTTTCGCTTGAAAATAATTTATTAAAATGCAAACTTTTTACAATCAAGCCTTTGAAATCAGAAAACTCATTCTGGAAAGTCTGTCAGAAGCAGGCTCAGGTCATACCGGTGGCTCCTTAGGTTTGGCCGATGTGTTTGCTGTGCTGTATCACAAAGTGCTTCGTCACAATCCATTAAAACCTGGGTGGAACGAACGCGATCGGTTGGTGCTTTCTATTGGTCATGTTGCGCCGGTTTTGTATGCTACGCTGGCTCATGCAGGCTATTTTCCGGTAGAGGAACTCAAAACCCTGCGCAAACTTGGCAGCAGACTGCAAGGCCATCCCGGACGGGATTTTGGGCTGCCAGGCATCGAACTTTCGGCGGGTTCGCTCGGGCAAGGCTTGTCAGTAGCACTGGGAATGGCACTGGCAGATAAGATGGACAACAGAAGCAGAAGGACTTATTGCATACTGGGCGATGGCGAGTTGCAGGAAGGAAGTGTGTGGGAAGCTATCATGGCAGCATCGCACCATCAGATAGATAATTTGTGTGCGGTGGTTGATCGCAACGGGCTTCAGATTGACGGCCCTACTGAGCTGGTGATGAAACTGGAATCGCTCACAGATCGCTGGAAAGCCTTTGGCTGGAACGTAATTTCTGTTGACGGACATGATCAAACTGCATTGATTGAAGCCTTTGAATCGGCACAAAAGACAAGAGAAAAACCCACGGTTATTTTGGCAAAAACTATCATGGGCAAAGGCGTAAAATCTATCGAAGATGATTACAGATGGCATGGGAAGGCACCATCAAAAGAACAACTGGCAGTGTTTTTGGAAGAACTTAAAAACAGCAGACGCTATGACTAAATGGATCAACAAAGGATCAAAACCCACACGAACTGGATTTGGAGAAGGCGTTAAAGCTGCCGCTTCGAAAAATGATATGATTGTTGGTTTAGGTGCTGATATTACCACTTCGGTTGGAATGCACTTTTTTGCAGATACTTTTCCGGAGCGATTTTTCTCACTCGGAATTGCCGAACAAAATGCCATAGGAGTGGCGGCAGGCCTGGCACTCAGTGGCAAAATTCCTGTTTTTAGCACTTATGGTGTTTTTGCTGCGCACCGTGCTGCTGATCAGATACGTATCTCCTTATGCTATAATAATTTACATGTGATTATTGGAGGAGCACATGCTGGTATTTCCGTTGGCCCTGATGGAGCCACACATCAGGCACTGGAGGATATTGCCAGTCTGAGAGCCTTGCCAAATATGACCATTCTCTCTCCCTGTGATGCTACTCAGGCATTTATCTCCGTGCAAAAAGCTGTGGAAGAGTTAAAAGGGCCGGTATATATTCGCTTTGGTCGTGAAGCCGTAGCAGATTTTACAGCTGAAGATCAGGATTTTAAAATTGGAAAAGCACATCGTATGCGCAAAGGCGATGATCTGTGTATTATCGCCACCGGACATCTGGTATGGGAAGCACTGCAGGCAGCTGAAAAACTTGCTGATAAAGGCATTGAAGCCACCGTAATAAATATGCATACACTAAAACCTATTGACAAAGATTCAATCATTGAGGCAGCAAAAAAATTCTCCAGAATTATCACTGCCGAAGAACACCAGATTACAGGCGGCCTTGGAAGTGCTGTAGCCGAAGTGCTTGCCGAAAATCATCCTGCGCGATTACTTAGGATTGGAATGAAAGATCGCTTTGGAGAATCAGGTAAAGCAGAAGAGCTACTGGCTAAATATCAAATGGATGCCGAAGGTCTCGTGCAACAAATCGTAAGATGGATAAACAGCTGATTCAGTCTTTGCCGGCAATCTGATTTTCATAAATCCAAACCGCATCCCTTCGGATCATTTCTTCAAGGGGAATTTGTTGATCTTCAGCTTTTAGTTTGATATTTTCCAGCCATTCGGGCGTTTGCCTGATACTCATCATTAGTATGGTTATCATGGCTTCGCGATGTGGTTTGTACTTTTCGGGATGTAATTGATAATCCTCATAAAGTAAGAATTCAGCTTCCTTCCGGATTCTTTCAGGAAGTTCCATTTTATTCGCCTGAGCATCGTCCACCATTCGCATAAAATGTAAGTTGTTGATCCGAACCTGATTAGCAAAATACTGGATTGGATCTTCTTCTTTAGAAAAAAAATAATCATACAGCTGCTCATCAAAATTCCAGGCAAAATTATGGTGGAAACGTTCGGTTATCATGATAGCAATCACATCAGCACGATCAATGGCAGCAATAAAATCCTTGTCATCAACATTGCCGGCCTCAACTCCCTGACGATTCCAAACTGTTTTGTTGTAATACCAAAATTCCACATCAGAAAAGGCATTAAACATAACCAGATCGCTTTGCCAGTTAAAATAAAAGCTGTCGCCTACAAACAAGGCCTTTGGTTTATCTGTTGATGCTGATACAAATTGAATCTCAGGATAGGCAAGATTTTCGGCTGGTGCAGGAGCAAGCACATTCATGGCCAGCCACATATCATCATCCGGATGACGAATCACCCGAGTTTCATCCAACTTGATGATTTCTAACTGTGGAATTCCGCCGCCATGCAGCTGATTCAGGTATTGCAACATGGTATCAGCAGCCAGTGCGGCTCCATAGTAAGACCAGTGTGTACCTGCTCTGGGAAATAGCCGGTAAGGTTTGGAATGTTGCCAGGATTGGAAAACGACACTTAAATCCAAATAATCTACTTCATTGTATTTCAATTGATTACTAAACACCTTATAGTTTGAAACACCAGCATCCTCTACCGCATATTTTGCCGGAAAGCGTTCAGGATAAGTGCTGGCTTTTCCAGGTTCGAAAATGACGAAAAAGCTTTTTCCAAGTTTTCTCAAGGTATCCTGAACAGCTTTGAGCTTTTTTGCTTTGTCAATCCATACAGCTTCACCAACATAAAATTCACCCATATAGGCCCGAATATAGTCCTCTTCAAACAATTCGCCATTTCTTCCAACAATCACGCCTTCGGCATGTGCCTGGCGAAACAAGCTGTATTCCAATTGATTAAAAAGACGTGTCAAGGTGTTGTGAAAGCCAATGTGAGGTTCGAGACTGGTAGTAAAATTATCCTGAAAACTACCGTCGAGCCAATCTGCAAGGTTAAGTTCGCTAAAGGCTGGTGGCTTTTGTTTGATAAATGCTCCGGTGAGTGGATGTTCATCAAAAATATTAAATTCACGCTGCAAAGCCGGCAACACCAACAACAGCATTATACCAACAAAAAACAATTTTTTCAACAGTTGCTGCTTCATTTGATTAAAAGCGAATCATCTGTTTAACTAATTGCTGTGATTTACCCGTCAGAATTACAGTGTATATTCCTGAAGACAAAGAACTAACATCAATCATATGCGATCTTTGTACCGTATTAATTGGTTTACCAAATATTTGCCTGCCATTTTTGTCGATAACAAGCAATTGCAATACCTCTTCTGTTGGCCAGTCAACAACTACCGACATCCTGTCGCGCACCGGATTTGGGCTTAATCGAATGTTATACTCATCAGATAAAGCAGCTTCAGCAAATCCGGTTACAACTTTTCTGACCGGAAAAACAATATAATCAAGCCAGACACAATCAGAACCATTCGACATGCTATAATCTTTCTCATATACCCAGCTTAGGATGTGATCACCTTCGGGAACAGCAAACTCTGCCCTTGTCCAGTCATGTTCACCAGAAAGATTTAGTAAGGTTTGATCGTTCAGCCTAAACCTGAAAAAATCATAATTAGATTCGGATGAAACCTTATAATAAAAGCTTATGCTATCCTCGTAAGGAACATTATAGGCGAGTGTTAAACCCGAAACATTGTTATCTCCAATCACACCCGAACGTGCTGCGTAGCTGCCTTCATATACTACATCGTCAGTAATAAACCAATCACCCTGTCCTTCAAAATTCCATTCGAACAACTGAAAACTTGCTGTTTCGAAATCCTCCAATATCAGCGATGTCATTATGGGGATGCTAATACTTGTGCTGTATTCTTCCAGACTTGTGATGTGCAGTACCAGCTCAAGAATTTCCATTGGAATTGCATTTTCACTCAACTCAACTGTGAACATTGCTTCCCAGCTATCGTTTCCACCCAGGTAATTTGTTGCTGCATCTGATTGCGTAATCAATAAATCAGTATTGTTGCATGATAAAACAGCTTGCAAATCGTGCAAAGGTGCTCCGCCGGAATTATGTATTGAAATAATCAATTCAGCTTCATCGCCGGGATCCAGGATTCCATTATCACCATCATTTACTATTAAGTAATTGGGGTTAAGTTCTGCATTAAAAACCTCGAAGTTGAGCGTTCGCACCCAGCTATCTTCAGCGGTGGAAAAACTAAGCAAAAACACAGCCTGGTATCCATTTGGAATTTCATGACTAACCTCCACCGCAAAAATCTCATTCAATTGTTTTATCTCTCCTGATACCAAAGCTTCGATACTCACTGTGTGATCCACTATTGTGAACAGCTCATCCTCCGTTGTCAGCGTCAAAGTGCCAGCTGATATATTGTAAGGATTCAAATTTTGAAGGGTGATATCCAAAGCAAAGGTTTCCCCAAAATCGATCTGTTGATCACCCCCTGAGATGGGAATAGCATCCATCCTGACACCCTCTACCGCAAAAGAGAGAAGCTTTTGCGAACGTACATTGTTTTGGTCCATCGCCTGGACTTTAATATTTAATTCAGGCACAAACTCATCAAGCAACAAGTTAAGTAATCCTTGTTCTGACAAATCAACGCCTATATTCTTTTGTTCATTTTCAAATGTATAACGTTTATCTTTTGTGGGGATGAAAGCACCTACCGGATTCAGGTCAATAAAGTTTTCACCATCGCCGGCCGAGATTCCGCCATAGCGATCAATATAGGAAGCTGCCAGATGATCGCCATAAAAAAGTTTTATGGCTCCATCCGGAAACAAGGATGCTATCATCTCAACGGTACTCGTTCCTGATTGTCCGTAAACGGAAAGCCTCCATCTAAAACTTACACTGTCCGGCTTTGAATCAACCCAAAGTCCGTCGCCATTAGCAGGCACCACATAAAAAGGATTAGACAGTGCCGGGGCAATCAACTTATTCTGCTTAAGGTAAGTACGCCCGTCGATGTAATAAGGCCAGGGAGATAATCCGGCTTCAAAACGCAAAAATCCATCCACACTCATAAACACTTCATCGTAATTTTTACCATAAAACGGGAAACTAAAAGGTAAGTCAAAACCAACGGTTCCATTATTGTTGTTAGAAGGGGTTAGCTGTACTTCATTCGTCAACACCGGATACGTATAATCATCAAAAGTTTGTTGATAATCATAACTAAGAGACCAATAATAAGGTGCATCGCCTCCGCTGGCGGTAAGTTGGTTTTCAAAGGCTTCGTAGAGTACTACGGCCGGAAGGGACTCTTCCTCAATCACAACAGGATCAAAATCTACAGTAGCATCGATGGACAAAATAGTGGTGCCATTATTCACAATGGGAACATCGGACTCTAAGCACTGTATTTCTGTTGGGTAACTTGTGTAATCCATCAGAGAGAAAGAGTTGACAGCACCATCATGCTGACCCAATATATCTTTCTCATAAACGATAAGAAAAAATTTCGCTGGCTGGCCCGGTTCAAGATGCATAAGAAAGGCATTCATATCCAAACCAAACTCTATACCTGCTACACCACTATTGCCTTGCATTGGCATACATCCCCCCTGAAAATCAAAAATAGGGTAATCAACAATAAATTCAGGCTCTGTAGCTTGCATATCCGTTGACATCCCGAGACTCACTTTAATCTTGTTGCGACAATTATGATTCAGATGGACCTTTGCCGCGATTTGAGGTTGGTGCGTCTCCTTTACATCCACTACCACAACACGATTGTCCCAGATACCGCCTTGTTGAAAACGATCAGCAACACTTTTATACATCATATACGAAAAACCATTATCGCCCCATCCCGAAATGGATCCATAGGTATTGGCCATTTTAAAACCACCTATTTCCCAGTCGCGTATATCCACAATACCATCCATATTGATGTCGATATCATTGGTGTATTGCCCGTCGTTGTTATAATCCCAACGGATATCATCATGATATCCAACAATAGTCATGGCATGATTGGCCGAATTTCCCCACTCGACAATGACATGCTTTCCAGCCTCCGCAGTTCCTTCGGGAAGTGTTTCCGGAGGATAACTGAAAGTGGCATAAAATGATGCCATCCCTCCGGGCACAGCTCCATTTCCATGATCATAAATCCAATTTTTTAGGGTTTGCAGTCCTTCTTCAGTACTGGTCTTTATTGAATAGACCTGATGGATTCGGTTATGCATTCCATTATAATACGCATCATATCCGCTTATCCACCGCGACGGACCTCCCTGCGACATTCCACCATAATCTGCAACATTAGGGGTTCCTACTTGTCGCAATATCTCAAAGGTTTCGTAATAGTTCACTCCGGCATCGCTCCCGTTATTTATAAAATTATAAGCGAAATGTGTTGGGTATTGATTTTCCGGAAGGCTTCCATCAAGATTTCGGATACGATTAATCTCATAAGTAAACATGTTACCAATGCTCGAGGCTTGACCGCATTCGAGGCCAACCTGTGCAATCAAAGGCCTGAAATATATAGTCTCTGAGTTGTCCACCACAGCAGGCAAGGTTCGTCGTAATGCCTGCTCAGAAAGTTGCAACTCAGGTAATTGCGAAAGCATCGTTTTGTCGTATTCAGAAAGCGGTTGCAACTGAGGCATAGCTTCCTGTGTGAAACCCACTAATGCCAACGACAGCATGAGTGCCAGAACAAAATAATATTTCATAGGATTATAGGTTTAGTCATAAGTGCAAATTGAAATTCTCAAAGCTCATCATCTCGCTGAGGAGCAAAAATATAACTTATTATGTTCGCTCCCATTTGCAATGCTTTTAATCGTGTTTCTTCCGAATCATTGTGCACCCGTTGGTCTTCCCAACCATCGCCCAGATCAGTCTCGTAAGTGTACAAACAAACCAACCGGCCTTCGTAGATCAAACCAAAAGCCTGGGCAGCTTTGTTGTCGTGCACATGAATTTTGGGAATGCCATTTGGGAAATTAAAAGCTTGATTATAAATAGGGTGAGTGCCAGGTATCTCGATAAAATCCAACTCAGGAAATACTTTTTTCATCTGAGGACGAATATAGGCATCCATCCCATAGTTATCATCGATATGCAAAAAGCCTCCGGCAATCAGATAGTTTCGCAGGTTTTGTGCTTCCTCGGCATCAAAAATCACATTGCCGTGACCGGTCATATGGATGAATGGGTGGTTAAACAGAACCTGATCGCCAGGTTCAACAGTAGCAATTTGATCTGAAAAGCTTGTTCCAAGATGTTCGTTGCAGAATCGGGCTAAATTTGGCAAAGAAGTCGGATTGGCATACCAGTCGCCTCCCCCTCGATACTTTAGCAAAGCCAGCTGCATGTCCTGTGCTTGCATCACAAAAGAACTAAAAATAAAAAACAAAAAAACCAGTAATCTCATTGCAGTTGATTTATTAGTTGAATCGTATGAACTGCGGCCACACCAGCCGTCTCGGTGCGAAGGCGCGCTGCTCCCAGACTTACCGGAATAAAACCTGAAAGCTTCGATTCCTCGATTTCGTCGCGACTGAAATCACCTTCAGGCCCAATCATCACGAAGGTATTACGCCCGGGCGCAGCTGCTTTGGCAAGTGTTTGTGTTACTCCCTCATCAATCCAGGCAATAAAACGATCCCCCTCAAAAGGAAGCTGAAAAAGCGCGGATAGCTTCTGGACATCGTAAAGCTTAGGCAATCTGGATTTAACAGACTGTTTCATAGCTGCGATGATAACTTTTTCAAGTCGTTCCGGTTTTGTTTTTCTGCGTTCCGAATGGAAGGATTCAAACAGAAAAATCTCATCTACGCCTATCTCAGTCGCCTTTTCGAGGAACCATTCCAGCCGGTCGCTGTTTTTTGTTGGTGCAATGCCGATGCTAAGTCTAAAAGGCCAGTGATCATAACCTTTTACGCCCTCAGTTAATTCAGCCTGTAAGTGCTTTGGATTAGCATCAATTATTGTTGCATCAAAGATTAAGCCTTTACCATTCGTGATTCTAAAAGCTTCGCCCGGCTTCATCCTCAGCACTTTTATACAATGCCGCGATTCTTCTTCAGACAAACTAAATAAACCGGATTGAGCTCCGGGATCATAAGCCAGATGCATACTATTAAGAAAATTTCACACAAAGTAAATCATTTTTTTGTTAGAGAATGAAATCATATTTGAGTGAAGGATGGGTTGATGTGGATGTCATGGCCGTCGTAATTGAATTGGTTGTCATGGTTGCTGATATTCCTCTTGTGGTTTTTGTTGTTTATTTTGTGTGATTTGGGTGGTTGGTTTAGTGTTCGTTGAATTTCTCTGCCCCCATACCGAAGATTCGCATAAGCGAAGGCAAAAACTTAGGGCTAAAAGGTTTTACTAAATGATTTTTTTTGCTAATTTAGCAGGACGAAAAAACAAAGCAGAAAATTGAACCCAAAACCAACAATTCAGCAGCAAGAATATTCATGGACAACTTTAAATGCAAGCGGAAATGCTGGAAGGGATTGCTTACGATTTGTTGAATATTGTGTGAGGAATGGAAAGGGTTGAATAGAAATTACATTTTCAACTATAAATATAAAGGGATAAGGCATTTGGTATTCATGCAAGAGATTTACCAACATAAATATTTGTTAATTTAGCGGGGTGAAATTGAATTCACGCGAAAATTGAAATTGGTTGTCAGGTTTATTCACTGAAGGCAAAACTTACTGCCCTTGCATAACAAAATCAAAAGAATCAATGAAACACATAGTTACAATAGCAATAATTATTTTTTTCAGTATTCTCCAAATAAAAGCACAATCAGATTTTAGAGATGGATATTTCGTTAAAAACGACAATGATACCATTTTTGGTCTGATAGATTACAGAGGAAACAAAGCAAACGCTAAAAAATGTGTTTTCAAAAAAGATATTGATTCAGAAAAACGGGTTTTTAGTCCGGATGAAATTAAAAGTTTCCGATTTTTTGACAGTAAGTATTTTGTTTCAAAAACCATAACAGTTGATGATAAAACCGAACAATTATTCCTGGAATATCTTATAAACGGGATCGTTGACATGTATTATTATCGTGATGATAAGGGCGAACATTATCTTGTGGATGATGGCCAAGGCAACTTATATGAGCTTAAAAATGAAGAAAAAGAAATTATTATTAACAATACCACCTATCTCAAGGATTCAAAGGAATATATTGGAATATTAAAAGCTATTTTCAACGAAAGTCCTTCGATATCTAAAAAAGTGGAGAATATTGATTTAAGCCATAAATCCCTTATAAATATTACGCACGAATATCACAACGAGGTTTGTAAAGACGAGGAATGCATAATTTATGAACAAAAACTTCCTAAAGTAAAACGTTCTTTTGGCCTTGTAGTTGGAATTAATGTGATGTCAATTTCACAGTCAGGAGCTTTTACTGATGAATTTTATTATCTGAAAAACAGCCGGTTCACATCTAAGATATATCCTTCAATCGGTTTGTATTACAAAGTAAATATGCCTTTCGTAAATGAAAGATTATATTTATATTATGAGTGTACTTATTCTCGCGCGAATCTATCGACATCTAATTCATATATTGAACCAGTATATAATTTGAGGTATTTTAATGACATAAGTTTAACACAAAATGCATTGAATAATTTAGGTTTGATAAGGTATGAATTTCCAAAAGGTAAAATAAGACCAACATTTCAGATTGGTGGATTCGCAAGATTTTATTTCAAAAATGAGGTTCTACTGCAAACTTAGTGGAGAGTTCGATCCAAAAAGCACGTTTAATATTCATAGTCAATTACTTATAAGCATAATAGGTTAAAGACATAAAAAATACCTCAAAATCCTTTATACCAATTAAATATGAGGTTTTACAAACAATCCTTCCACGAAATTTGCAGTAGAACCAAAAATGATTATAAAAGGGATCTTCTAGTGCAATTCTCATGGGGTGAAACATATTATACAAAACAGATAAATGATAGTCCTTTTTCAAAGTTCGATTTTGGGATTAGCTGTGGTGTTGGGTTAAAAAGTTTATATCTAAACGGTAAAGAAGTTTTATTGGATTTAAGATATCAAAGAGGATTTGGATTACTGAAGAATTTGAATACGAATACATTAATGATAAATTTAGGTTTTCAGATTGGGAAATAATTATAGTGCAAATTCAACTCAACCAATTATATGTTTTAGATTTAGCTACCTTCCTAATACCCCAAAAATTCCTCAAACCATACCTGCAAATAGGCTTTGCCCTGATTAATGATTTGTTCTTCTTTTTCAGGAGGAAGGTCCTTTTGATAATAGATATCAAGCTTCTTATTCCAT
>JAQVGO010000055.1:12643-17196 GCA_028696715.1 Bacteroidales bacterium | reverse complement strand
AAATTGAACTACTCACGCTGCGCGATCAGCTGGAGCCCGGCGGTAAAGAAAGCTGGGAACTCATCATCCGAAATGCAAAGAAAAAAGGAATTCAGGCCGAACTTTTAGCTGCCATGTACGATGCCTCACTCGATCAAATCATGCCACATCAATGGAATTTCAATCTGCTGCCCAACTTGCCAAACGCCAGAAGCTGGTCTGTTGATCGCGGCTTTTTTCGCACCGGAAGCAGCTACCTCAACCCTTCACACCCCCATTTTGATTATCCAACTCCTCTGGCCCTGCCCGAAATAAATTATTTTGGCTTGAGAGGCTATTTTAATGATAGGTTTAAGCTAAGACAGGCCCATCAGCATGGAGAAGTTTTTGATATGGTGCTAAGTGAACAGGAAAACGATATACCTATAACTGAACAATTAAATACTTCAGATGAAATCCCGCCAAAAAACGAATCACCAAAAACACAGCAAACATCGCCCCCACCCCTGCGTACCAACTTCAGCGAAACAGCCTTCTTCTATCCCCAGCTGCTAAGTGATGAGGAAGGAATCGCCCGGCTGAAATTTACAACACCCGATGCCCTCACCCGCTGGAAACTGATGCTGATGGCGCACGACAAAGAGCTGAATACGGGTATGTTTACGCAAGAATTTAAGAGCAGTAAACCACTGATGATCATGGGAAATACGCCACGTTTTTATTACGAAGGGGATAGTGCCCGCATCACAGCACGCATTGTGAATACCGGAGATGAAGTGGTAACGGGTATTGCACGGCTCGAATTATTGGATGCCACTACTATGCAAACCATTGATTTGCTTGATGATACCGATCGCAAGCCCATCGTAAAACTACGCCCCGGCCAAAGCATCATGCTGAGTTGGCAAATACAGCTGAACACCCGGCCCGGACTTTTAGCTTTCAGATTTAGTGCCACTGCAGGCACCTTCACAGATGCTGAACAAAAGCTGGTGCCCGTGCTTACACGCGAAAAAATCATCACCAACAGGCTGGCTATCACCGTAACAGGCGAAAAAGAACAGGGCTTCGTGATGGCAAAACCCGCCAACGAATTCAAAACCACACAGCTGCAACTGCAAATAACGCCCAATCCCGTTTGGTTTGCTATTCAGTCTTTGCCATACCTGGCCGAATCAAAAAGCAAAAATGCTGATCAGGAATTTTACCGCCTCTATACCAACCTACTTGCAGGCTTTTTGGCCGATGAGATTCCACAGCTAAAAGCCACCATCCAGCGCTGGAAAAATGAAAGTCCGGAAGCCTTTTGGTCGGAGCTCCAGAAAAACCCCGAGCTAAAAAATCTGGCTATCAACCAAACACCCTGGTTATCCGCTGCCGAAGCAGAAGCCGCTCAAAAAGCACAGCTTATCGAGCTCTTCAACCTCAACCGACTTAATTACGAAGTGAACAACAGCCTCGACAAGCTGCAGCAGCTACAACTACCCAATGGTGCCTGGCCCTGGTTCGAAGGTATGCGCGAAAGTCGATTCATCACCCGTACCTTGCTCGAAGGCTTTGGAAAACTGCAACAACTCGGCATCAGCGAGTATCGGCTGGATGCAAATTCTAATCGCCGGATCAGTCAGATGAGTCGCAAGGCATACGGTTTTATATCAAGAGAACTGACGGCGGACTATGAAAAAATGCGAAAGGAAAACCGCCTCGAAAAATATCAACTCAGTACAACACATCTTTTTGAACTGTATGCCCTGAGCTTTAACAAAATCGTTGCTCCCGAAGGGGATAGCGATGATGCCCTGCGATTCTTCCTCAGCCACATCGAAAAAGACTGGCTGCGCTTAAGTCCTGGATCACAAGCCACAGCTGCAATAGTTTTACAACGCCACGGCAGAAAACAGGCCGCCGAAGGTATTCTCAATTCGTTGCGCGAGCGGTCGCTGTATTATCCCGAACTGGGCAGAACCTGGAAAAGTGATCCTTATGCCCGCGTGAGTGCTCAAAACATCGAAGACCAAAGTAGCATCATCGCTGCTTTTGAGGCTTTATCAGGCGATCGCACCGAAATTGATCAGATGAGGCAATGGCTGCTGTCGCACAAACGCACCCACAGCTGGAACAACAGCCGTTCCACTGCCGAAGCCATCTATGCCCTGTTACTTTCCGGAACGAGCTGGACCGAAACAAACCAGCAAGCCAAGGTGTTTATCAACGGCACTCCGATTACCGTGCCGCAACAAGAAGCCGGAACAGGATTTTATCAGCTTAACCTGAATGAAAGCAGCTTTGTAAATGACAGCCTCAGGCTTCTCATTCAAAACCCAAACCCGCAAATGCTATGGGGCGGGCTGTTTCATGCTTACAGTCAGGATACTGATCAACTCAGCGCAACAGACAACCCACTTAAGGTAACACAGAAACTTTTCGTGCAAAAAATCCAAAACGGAAAGCAAATATTGGCGCCATACAATAAGGCGGGACTGAGCGTTGGAGATAAAATCACCGTGCAACTGCTTATTCAAACAGACCGCGCTATGGATTACGTCCATCTGCGCCACCATCGTCCGGCAGCGGCCGAGCCTTTAAACCAACTATCGGGCTATCAATACCACGATGGACTAAGCTATTACCAAAGCCACGACGACACCGGCACCGACTTTTTTATCGGCAATTTGCCCAAAGGCAGCTTCCAGCTACAACTCGAACTTAAAGTTGAACAAGCAGGCTATTTCAGTGGAGGCTTTGCCGAAATACAATCCTACTACGCTCCTGAATTCGGAAGCAATACTGAGGGTTTACGACTCAATATCAAAGAATAGCAAAAAGCACAAACCTCTGTTATTTTATTAGTTTTTTGCTATTGCATGCCCGGCATAGCCTGTGACTACGACAACTTTTCTTGCATATCCACGCCAATCTGTCTAATATTGCACATCAGCTCGGGCTGCCATTAAAACCATCCGGTCAAACCAAAATAACTGGTTATGCGTATTTTCATCACAATCACCATTGCCTTATCTCAGCTGCTTGCTGGCACGATTCTCAAGGCTCAGACCTTTACTGATATACGTGCCGGCCTTACCGGAGTTGCCGAAAGCAGCAGCGGATGGATCAACCCCGACCGTGATGGTGATCTCGATGTGTTCGTTGCCGGTGAATTCTTCAACAATAGCATCAGAAACCTGCAATCTTTTATCTACCGCAATCTGCGCAATAACAACTTTGCAGCAGTAAACCACAACATTCCGGCTTTCTATCGGGGCGATTTCGGTCAGGCCGACTTCAACCTCGATGGCATCAACGACCTCTTTGTGATGGGCGAACTATCCGATGGCAGACGCATGGCTAAAATCTTTAACGGAAACACTTCTGGTGGCTTTACACCTTCTGGTCAAAACTTCGAAGGCTTGCGTGATGGTGCCGTGGCACTCGCCGACTATGATGGAGATGGCGACACTGATATACTGATCACAGGTGAAGGCATCAATGGCCCGCGAACCCTGCTCTACCAAAACGAAAGAAGTAGTGGATTTAAACTCATACAAACAGAAATATCTGCCGCTCACCGGGGTGATGTTTGCTGGATTGATTTCAATCTTGATGGTCGTCCTGATCTGATTATCACAGGCATTAACGAGAAAGGTCAGGCCATCAGCCTGCTCTATCACAATACCACTGAAGGTTTCATCCGCGAAGAAGCAGGTTTTATCCCACTAAAAAACAGTGCAATAGCCTGTGCTGATGTGGATAATGATGGTGATCAGGATGTGCTGATTATGGGCGAAATGGATAATGGAAAACTCGTGACAAGACTTTACCGCAACGATCGTGATAAAGGATTCAGCCCGGTTCAAACGCCTTTTGTTGCAATACGTTCTGGCTTTGCACACTGGGCCGATATGGAAGGTGATGGAGATATGGACTTGCTCATCAGCGGAGAAACAACAATGGGTGCTATATCTAAAGTTTATCGTAACGATCAACGGCAAGGATTCACAGATATTGAAGCCAGCCTTATGCCGCTTTACATGAGCGATGGCGAATGGGGCGACTACGATCTGGATGGCGATCTCGATATCCTTATCTCTGGTATGGCCACTGATTATAGCTTTCTTACCCGTATCTATCGAAACGATGGCGTGCAACAAACCACTCAGGCTTACGCACAAACAGCCGACGAAGAACCTGCTGAAGACATTTGGAACAACCAAACCATAGTGCCCGAAAGACGTGTGCCGATTTACTATTTCGTTTATTCATCTACCTACAGCGATCTTTTAGAATCAGGAACAAAAGAATATTTCACCTTCATAAGTCCCATCAAAAAACCCAAAGCAGCCTACGAAATGGAAGACGTCTTCAACCCGCTCATCCGCCAAACCTATCCCAGGTGGGGATTAATTGATCAGGGCAATATCATCACCAATGGCTACCACACTCTCGAAGAAGCCCAAACAGCCCGCAGAACAGTCATCGAAGCCTACCAGGCCAAAAACTTCCAAATCATCGAAGTTAATTGGTAACTTTCATGAATCCATCAATCTGAAAACCCATTAACCCATCAACCCGCTACA
>JAQVGO010000055.1:0-12543 GCA_028696715.1 Bacteroidales bacterium | reverse complement strand
ACAATACTGATCGGATGACGGCCTCCTTTGAAACGCCCTGCAGGAAGCGTGATATCAATTCCTTTGGAATGTTTGCTATCGGGTGTGTCAAGAGCTTCCTGTGCCGTTTTTAGCTTTTCCTGCGCATGATTCTTCAGCTCATTGAGCAACATGCCCATGCTTTTGCGTTCTTCGGGAGCCACTTGCTTAAAATCGTTGAAAAGCGCTGGAATCACACCTTTCTTACTTAAAAAATGTAAGCGAAATTGTTCAAGACTTTCCTTGCTGTCAATCACAAAAGCGTCAACTTCCTGCAGCAGCTGATTGATTTTTGTCTTCATAAAATACTTATTCCAAAATTTCGATGCTCATTGTCACTTCTTCAACCGGCCTGTCCATTCGTCCGGTTTGCACGGCAGCAATCTTGTCGATCACCTCAAAGCCGCTTACCACCTCACCAAAAACGGTATAGGCACCATCCAAATGAGGTGTGCCTCCCAGGGTGCTGTATGCGTTCTTCTGTTCGTCGGTATAGCTCACACCGCTGCGCGAACTTGACATGGCGAGGTTATTGGCATCATATTTTTGTCCCTGCACGATATAAAATTGTGATCCGCTCGATTTGCGCTGTGGATTCACATTATCGCCCATACGTGCAGCAGCCAGTGCTCCTTTTTTGTGAAAATACTGCGGCAAAATCTCTGCATCAATGGTATAGCCGGGATCTTGTTGTCCGTTGGCATTTCCTCCACCCTGTATCATAAAATTATTAATCACCCGATGAAAAGGTGAGCCTTCGTACCAGCCTTCATTCACGAGCTTGATAAAATTATCGCGATGCTTTGGCGTATCGTTATAAAGCTTGGCAGTAATATCGCCCATAGGTGTTTTGATCAGCACCAGTGTTTCAGGTTTCTGAGCATTCAGGCTCATTGCAAAAAACAGGGCAAAAACAACAAAAAGATGTTTCATGGTATTTAAACTTTAAGATTAATCATTTGCTAAAGGCTGCAAAAATACAAAAAGCCTGCTGCAGCTCAGCCTTTTTGTTTCCGTGCTTCGTTAAAACATTTACGGCAAAGCGGTTCGTAGCTTTCTGTTTCGCCCAGCATCACCAGTTTTTCGTTGGCAATGATGCGATGTGAATAATTAGCCAGGTTGCCACACCGCATACAGATGGCATGTACTTTGGTAACGTATTCGGCAGTGGCCATCAGAGCAGGCAGCGGCCCAAAAGGCTTCCCCTGAAAATCCATATCCAGTCCGGCAATAATCACCCGAACACCGCTATTAGCCAGCTGATCGCAGACGGATGCCAGTTCATCATCAAAAAACTGGGCCTCGTCGATGCCGATCACTTCCATATCATTGGCATAAAACAGGATTTGCGAAGCACTTTCGACAGGAATGGACTGTATGGCCTTACTGTCGTGCGATACAACATCTTCCTCGCTATAGCGTTTGTCAATATGCGGTTTAAAAATTTCAACACGTTGTTTGGCAATGCGTGCGCGGTTCAGTCTGCGGATCAATTCTTCCGTTTTGCCCGAAAACATTGAGCCGCAGATCACTTCAATCCATCCGCTGCGTGTTTTGCTGTTGGTATCTTTTTCGAGAAACATGCCGCCTTTGTTGGGTTCTTTGTAATTTTAGGCCTTTATTTCTGCAAAAATATCAATTTATCCCATGAATAAACAGATGCATCACTCACATCACAAACAAATTAATGCTATCCATCAACTGCTCAGGCAGATGCTGCATCAAACAGAACAGCTTCAACAAGCACAGCGCCCCCTGCATCGCCTCGATCGCGATTTGCTGATCAGGCAAACACAGGAACTTTATGAATGGCTTTTCATCATGGCCGATGAGGATGAGCAAAAAGCTGTTCCTATTCAACAGCCACATCCCGCCGAAGCCGATCAAAAGAATTTTGAGCCAAAGGTGTTGGTAAAAAAAGAAGATCCTGCCCCCGAGCCGATTAAGCCTCAGCATGAAGAGCCTGAGCCATCAGTGCAACAGGAAGAGAAAACAGAGCCTTTGAAACCGGAAGTTACTTTTGCTGCTACACCAGAAGAAAAGCCACAAGCAGACCTGACAGAAACAGAAACACCTGATCCAAAAGCAGTTGCTGAGAAAGAAAAACCAGCCGAAAAACCGCAAACACCAAAGCGAACTGTTGTTGATGCAACACAGCCCAAACCCACACCACTGGAACTTTTCAGCCAGGAAACACCGCCCAGCGTGGCCGATCACCTTCAAAACAAGGAAGATTCCAGCATAGGCGCTAAAATGGAACGCCAGCCCATACAAGATCTTCGCGCTGCCATTGGTATCAACGATAAGTTTTTGTTGATCAACGAATTGTTCTCCGGTAGCCTGGAGGCATATAACAAAATGCTGGACGAGCTCAACGAGTTTAAGAGCTTTAGCGGTGCCAGCACCTACCTAATCGAACTAAAGGTGGAAAAACAATGGGACAGCAAGCTTCCTTCCTGGAAAAAGCTGGTTCAACTACTCGAACGTAAGTTTAACGTAAAACCAGAAGATCATGCCTTATAAATTGATTTTTAAGTTGTTGATGAGCCTGCTACTTTTAAGCTCTGCTGCATTCAGCCAGGATAAAGTGTATGTGAAAAAACTGGTGAAAAAGCTGGCTTCGCCTGCCATGCATGGCCGTGGCTATGTAAAACAGGGTGATCTGAAAGCAGCAAAACTGCTGGCAAAAGAATTTGAGAGAGCAAGTTTGCAACATTATGGTGAGAGTTATTTTCAATCTTACAGTTTTCCCATCAATACTTTTCCGGGAAAAGTTGACGTAAAAATCAATGGCAAGAAACTAATGCCTGGCTTCGAAGTTGTGATCAATCCCATGACAAGCAGTGTTAGCCAGAGCTATGAGTTGATTCGGCTGTCGGATACCATCACGCAAATTGCTTCCATTTATGCTTTAGTGGATACCAATCAACTTAACGGAAAAATGCTTGTAATACCTGAAGGCGTAACAAATGCTTACCGGCGTGGCATTCCGGGTGTTCCGGCTCTGGTTCAAACTGTCGAAAAAGCCATGTGGTGGCATGTTTCCGGTGCCGGAAACCCCGAAAACAAACTGCACTTGAAAATAAAAGCAGCTGCTTTGCCAGCAGATGCCACAACCATTACTGTTGATGCAGAAGCGGTATTTGTGCCAAACTATCAAACACAAAACCTCATTGCTTATGTTCCGGGCAGTGTGCAAGCCGATAGTTTTTTTGTTTTTGTAGCCCACTATGATCACCTTGGGCGCATGGGCAAAAAAACGGTTTATCTCGGAGCAAGCGACAATGCCAGTGGCACGGCAGCTGTGATGGATCTGGCTCGTTACTACGCTGCCAATCCCGAAAAAGCCCGCTACACCATGATTTTCGCTCTTGTTTCGGGAGAAGAAGCCGGCTTGCTGGGCTCGTCTTACCTGGCCGAAAATCCACCTTTTGATTTAAACAAAACCCGTTTTGTGATTAATTTTGATATGGTTGGCACCGGAAGTGAAGGCTTGTCGGTGGTAAACGGAAAAGTATTGCCTGAGTATGCCGCGCTCATGGAGCAATTTAACACACAAAAAAGCTATTTCCCCGACATCCGCCTGGGCGGAGAATCGTGCAACAGCGACCATTGTCCTTTTTACAAAAAAGGTGTTCCGGCATTTTTCATCTTCACACGTGGCCAAGAAAACAGAGAATACCACACTATTACCGATACTCCTGATAAGCTGCCTTTTACAGCTTACGAATCACTTTTTGGAATAGTAACCGATTTTGTGGAAGCAGCTTCAAGTTCCTTATTTGACCGCTAACTTATGGAAACATTTTTGATCATTTTTAGTATTGTAATTGTGATCGCCTCAACGGTGCTCAGCTTCTACAGTTCCATCAACAGCGGAGCGGCAAAAATGGAAAAATGGTTTGAGAAACAGGAAGGCACAAAGCCAGATGAAAAGAAATATCCGAAAATTAAAGAATAAATCAGGCTTTGCTTTCGACTTGAAAAGGAGAGATTTATATTGTATTTTTGTTAAAACTTTGGATGATGACTACAAAAGAATTGCAACATAAGGTTATTGACAGAATAAGCAAACTGGAAGATGAAGAGCTTTTGAATGATTTAATGAAATTGATGGATGCTACCACTGGCGAAAATGAAATATACCGCTTAAGTACTGCTCATAAGAAGCCATTCATAAAGCCATTGAGCAAATAAAACAAGGTAATTATTTGGTTCATGAAGACATTAGTGGGCACTAATGACTTCATTTACAGAGAAACAAAAAGCCGAATTGAAATACTGATCATATGGGATATTTGCCAAAATCCTGGATAATTTGCTTTTATGCTTGAGGACATATTGATTCGAAAAATTATCATGGTATGAGATAAAAACTTGTATTTTTGTAAGATATGGCAGAAAAAGCTTACATAACCGCAAAAGTTTTTAAATGGGCAAGAGAATCAGCCAAAATAACTGAAGAAATTGCTGCTTCTAAAGCTGCTGTTCCCATTGAAAAATTTAGAGAATGGGAAACCGGAAATGATTATCCTACTATAAAACAGGCACAAAAACTTGCTAAGGCATATAAAAGGCCATTTGCTTTATTTTTTCTTCCAGATGTACCAACCGACTTTCAACCATTACAAGATTTTAGAAAGACAGGCTCAAAAGAATTAAGTACGTCCTCAATTTTTATTATCCGCGAAATTCAGCAAAAACAAGCATGGATAAGAGAGGTTAATGAAGAAAACGATGAAAATAAGGTGCCATTTATTGGTAAATATTCTATAAAAGATAATCCCAAAATTGTTGCACAAGACATATTAAATGAGTTAAATATTAATCCTTTATATTATAAATCGAACAATCCAATTTTAGAATGGATTGAGAAAGCGGAATCCAAGGGAGTTTTCATTTCAAGGACTAGTTTTATTCATTCAAGACTAAAATTAGATTCAAATGAAATTCAGGGTTTTGCAATCGCTGATGGATATGCACCTTTTGTGTTTATAAATTCAGAAGATTGGAATGCCCCTCAGCTATTTACACTTGTTCACGAGCTTGCACATCTTTGGATTTCTGAATCTGGTATCTCAAATGATATTGAACCCGCCATTAAAAACTCCAACGATTATAATCCCATAGAATTATTTTGCAATGAAGTTGCTGCAAATGCTTTAATTCCAATTGATTTTATTAACAACCTTGATAAAGATGCGTTTGATAATGCCAAAGAAGTTTTCAAAAACGCAAAATCAATTGGAGTTAGCTCTTTTGCTTTTTTGGTAAGGGCTTTAAATCTAAATATTATTTCTTTAACGGACTATAAAAAATTAAAGCATCAATCAGACATTGAGTACAACGAATTTTTAAAGAGAGAGGAAAATAAAAAACTAGAGCAAAAACTGCATAAAAAATCAGGTGGGCCAAATTATTATCTGTTACAATTAAATAGAAATAGTCGATTATTTACACAAACAGTAATAGATTCTTTTCGTGGAGGCATAATTGAACCATCATTAGCAAGTAACTTACTAAATGTTAAAGTTAACAATTTTCCCAAACTTGAATCTCAAATGTATAGATAAACATGACTGACAAAATATTTTGTTTAGATGCAAATGTCCTGATTCAAGCTTGGCAAAAATATTATTCACCTAAAATATGCCCTAATTATTGGGATGTGCTCGATTATTTAGGAACTCAGAATATAGTATTCATTCCTGAGATGGTCTATGATGAAATTGTTAGAACGGATGATGATTTGTCAAAATGGTTGAAAACAAGTAAAATCCCAATAAGAAAAATTGATGAGCAAACTACAAAATGCTTAAAGGATATATATACAGCAGACCCAAAACATAAATTTCTAGTTGATAATACCAAAGCAAGGTCGTTGGCAGATCCTTGGGTTATTGCTCATGCATTAAGTGAAAATGCAGTTGTTGTGACTAAAGAAGAAAAAGTAACCGCATTAAATTCTAAGAAAATAAAAATTCCTAATGTATGTGACAAAATGAATGTACCATGGATCAATGATTTTCAATTGATCGAAGTGTTGGGAATTAAATTTAGCTGCGAAATGGAAGCATGAACCGTAACCACAAGGCTTGACTAATTTTGTTTGTATTCTATTGCAAATCATAAGATTAGGATGGTGTTAACTGGTTAATTTCTTCATCTATTCTATCATTTTATCCCCTAGAACATTAAATAAGACCCAAATCAATAAAAACCAGCACCTATGTCAAAACTATTTCTCATTCCTACGCCCATTGGTAATCTGGAAGATATCACCTTGCGTGCTATTAGAACTTTAAAGGAAGAAATAGATGTGGTTTTGGCAGAAGATACACGCAAAACAGGCATTTTGCTTAAGCATCTGGGAATTTCAAAACCCATGATGGCTTTTCATCAACACAACGAGCATCAGCAAACAGACAAGCTAATCGAGCGACTGCTTGCCGGAGAGCGCATGGGCTTGGTTACTGACGCCGGAACTCCGGGAATTTCCGATCCTGGCTTTCTGCTTGTGAGGGCTTGTGTGCAACATGATGTCGAGGTGGAATGTCTTCCGGGCGCTACAGCTTTTGTGCCGGCACTCGTCAACTCCGGATTACCTGCTGATCGCTTTGTTTTTGAGGGATTCTTACCCCACAAAAAAGGCCGGCAAACCCGGTTGAACGAAATCTGTGAGAACAAATACACCTCAATCCTTTATGAATCGCCTCATCGCCTGATCAAAACCCTGCAGCAGCTGGCCGAAATTGCCGGATCAGATCGCAAAGTAAGTGTGTCGCGCGAACTCACAAAAATTTATGAAGAAACCCTGCGTGGAACACTCGCCGAGCTTATAATACATTTCGAAAACGCAGGTGTAAAAGGCGAGCTGGTCATCGTTCTCGAAGGTAAGCCTGCCTGATGTCCGATTGTTCGCTTGCGTACAATTTTTGTTTGCCAGCGTACAATTTCCTGTCTTGCTGTTTTCATCCAATTAGTCAATAACATATTGTTTTATTGTTATTTACAATTCATGGCACGCTTCATGATATTTATTAGTCATGAAAGGGAGTGCCCGCTCCCCGTCGTTCTTTTTCTCATACTACATGTAATTTTGTGTTGGTTGAACTCAGATAGAGTCCTGTATCATTTGATGCAGGACTTTTATCATTTTATAACGTTTATTCAAATGGCATGCAGAAGAATTCAATTCTTTACTGATTTTGTATCTTCGCACAAAAAGCACTTATGTCATACACCTATGAGTATCCACGTCCTATGGTAACAGTGGATTGCCTGATATTCAACAGCCTGAATGAGCCGGCTCAGGTGTTGCTCATCCGGCGCAATAATCCGCCTTTTCAGCAGATGTGGGCCTTGCCCGGCGGTTTTGTGGATATGGATGAAAGCCTGGAAGCAGCCGCCTTGCGCGAGCTGCAGGAGGAAACGGGATTACAGCTTAGCCATCTGGAACAAATGCACACTTTTGGGAAGCCGGGTCGCGATCCAAGAGGACGAAATATTGCTGTGGTTTTTACCGGATTTGTCCCAAAACTTCTCACCCCTAAAGCTGATGATGATGCCGGCGATGCCCAATGGTTTGCCGTGAATAATCTCCCGGATTTAGCCTTTGATCATGCCGAAATAATCGCCATGGGACTAAAAAGATTCAACCTCAAATAATAGCTTATGTGCGGACGATTTCAGCTTTCGGTAAAGGGAAAAACCATCAGCGAACGCTTTAATGTAGAGGTGTTCGACGAAAAATACAAACCTTCTTATAATTGCGCCCCAGGACAATATTTACCTGTCATCACCAATGAAAATCCCAACATGCTCCAGTGGTTTTTCTGGGGATTTACGCCTGCCTGGGCCGTAAATCGCGCTGACATCAAGCCGCAAATCAACAGCCGAAGCGAGAGCCTTGAAAAAAAAGCCAGCTTTAAACAAGCTGCTCAACAGCGCCGCTGCCTCATCCCGGCAAGCGGTTTTTATGAATGGCAAACCAAAGGCCCAAAACAAGCTTTTCACATCTTTTTAAAGAACAATCCATTATTCGTCTTTGCAGGTATCTGGGAAAGCTATCAAACTGCAAATGGTGAGATTCTAAACAGTTTTTGTATTATCACCAGGGCAGCAACCGAACAGATGTCGGCAATACATCACCGTATGCCTGTAATGCTTTCCCAAAACAAAGAACGCGACTGGCTTTCGGCTGATTCAGAAGAAAAAAGGAAACAGCTTTTTGAGGTGATTTCGGATGAGGATTTAGGTTTCACTCCTGTTTCCACCCGGGTGAATGATGTGCGCAATAATGATGAAACGCTCCTGAAACCCTGGAAGTTTCCTGAGCAGCAAAGTCTTTTTTAAACGACCATCAAATTACAGCCCCTGATTTGCGCCTGATCGAAACGACCCAACACTTCAAAGCGGTTTTCATCATGCAAACGGCCAATATCTTGAATGGCAACAAAAGCACAACTATGCACATTGGCCAGATCAATCACATTGATGCCACCACTCACACCTTCGTCAATCAAACTCAGCGGATCGTTTGTTTCCCGGATCAAAACCCGCATCCAGGGCGGACAACTGTATAGCCCGTCACCACTGGAATAGGCCTGCGACAAAAGCTCCGTCATGCCGTATTCAGAATGAACCGAAGGCAGCTGAAATGCATTTTTCAGCTGATCATGAACCTCCTCCCTGATCATCTCTTTTCGACGACCTTTCATGCCGCCCGTTTCCATAACGATAAGCTCAGGAAAATCAATTGGAAACTGTGCTGCCAGATCAAGCAAGGCATAAGTAACACCCAATAAAATCGTCTTTTGCTTTTCTCTTTTCAAAACCTGAAGTTGCTGATGCAGCTTTTCCAGTTCATTTAAATAAAACCCGCTTAATGGATGCGTTGAGTCTTTTATCAGTCTGTCGGCCATATAAACCAGCGACGAGCCCTTCCGTTCGAGGTAAGAAGGCAGCAAAGCCAGGATGCAATAGGATTTGATATCACCATAAAAATGTTGAAAGCCTTTGCTAAAGCTAGTTTCGTAAATTGCCGGGAAGGGAACTTCGTGATAGCTGGTGGCTGAACCCGTGGTTCCTGAGCTCGAAAAAATAAGTTCAGCCCTGTTTTTCTGATCACTGATGCGGTGCGAACGAAAAAAATCAACCGGCATAAAAGGAATGTCTTTCCAGGAATTGGTCTTTTCGGGTTCGCGACCTAAAAAGTCGCAAAATTGCTTATAAACCAGAATATTATGGTATTGATAGCGAAACAACTCCAGGGCAAGAGATTCAAAATCCCGAGCCGTTTTCAACTTAAAAATATCCTGAACAAAAGCAGCACCTAACTTCATAAACGGCAAGATTGTTGTATTTTTATCCCGCCTATCAAGCGAAAAATACATGACAAAATTACGCTTTATTCTGTTTATCATCTCCGGATTGATCCTGATCATTGGCTGCCGCAAAGAAGAAGAATATCCCCTTGAACCGGTGATTACTTTTGAGGGCTTTGTGTTTTTGCAGGACAGCCAGACAGGCGAAATAAATACAGGTTTGCTAAGAATAGGCTATACCGATGGAGACGGCGATATCGGTTTGGATCAGGGCGATACATCATTTCCATACCAAAAATCAGGTGAGTATTACTACAACTTTATCATCCGCTATTATGAGCAACAGCAGGGCGAATTTGTTGAAGTGAATCCTGATTCTTCCACCTTTAATGCACGCATCCCTCCGCTTATTCCAAAAAATCAAACAGAAGCTATTAAAGGGGTTATCGAAGATGAAGTATTTATCAATAATCCACTTTCTGATTACGATACCATCAAGTTTGAAGTGCAGCTGATCGATCGTGCACTCAACAAAAGTAATGTTGTAAGCACACCACCTATCATTTTGGATTTTTAACAACTGCTTGCCCACTGATGTCTTAACGTTAAGTTAACCCATTGCTAAATCAAAGTTAATCTTAAATTAACACAGTCAGCCACAGCCTGATACTATCTTTGCTGCACATTAAAAAGCAAATGAATATCATGAAAAAATACCTGATTCTTGTAGTGGTTCTTGCCTTAGGCAGCATCACATTGGTGGCTTCAAACAGTAAAGATGGTGCAACTGTAGCCAAAGAAACTCCTGCAGCTGCTGTAATGATGACCGGCACTGTGTTAGATGCGGAAACCGGTGAAGCACTGGTTGGTGCAGTGGTAGAAATTGAAAATACTGACACCAAAGCCTACACTGATTTGGAAGGCCATTTCACCATCGAAAATATGCAGCAGGGCGAATACAACGTAAAAGTGAATTACATCTCTTACAAAGAAGTCCTGATTTCAAAACTTAGTCTTGATACACACGCCAACAGCGTTGAAATCAAGCTGAATCCTGAAGGAAATTAAATCCTAAAAAGTGTTCATATTTCAAAGACAAACTGTTGAAATCGGTTTGTCTTTTTTATTTTGCTCATCTTCACTTTGTTTGGAATGATTTTAACTTAACCTTTATAGAATGCTAAAGGCCAAAAATGTAGTAACTTTGATTGTGATAAACAGAAAATGATTGAGAATACGAAAGCTATGCAAAAGACAAAACCCCAATGGATTGCCTTACTGGCTGTTTTTCTGATTTCGATAAGCGGAATCTTTGCCCAAAATCTGGAAAATAAACAAGATGTGTATTACAAAAATGGTAAGGTGTTTACGGGAAAACACTCCACCTATTATGCTTCAGGGCAACTGGAATCGGAACGGAATTTTGTAATGGGCGTTGAAGACGGCTTGTCGGTTTGGTACTTTGAAAACGGAAAAATTCGTGAAGAAAGAGCCTGGAGAAATGGCAAAAAACATGGAACCTGGACCAAATACAATGCGTCAGAAATCAAAACTGCCGAGGCCAACTACCAAAATGATCAAAAGCATGGCAAATGGTTTATCTGGGACGACAAAGGAACGCTTCGCTACGAAATGACCTACAATAATGGCCAAAAATCAGGTACTTGGTATATGTGGGACGAAAATGGCAACCTAACTGACGAAAAGGTGTTTTAAAGCATCGAATTCTTTTTCCGGCATTTTATTTCAATTTTCCTTTTCAACGACAACGGATATTTAAATTTCACCTCACAGCGGAATGCTTATTTTTGCAGTGGAAAGCTGCAACAATGATCAAAAGAAACTTATCGGGCCGCAAGGCTGTTATATTGTTTATTTTTAGTACGATAGCCTTGATTTTTATTATCAAGCTGTTTTTTTTGCAGGTTGTTGATCACTCCTATAAACTTTCCTCGCAAAATAATGTGCTGCGTTATATTACCCAATATCCGGCACGCGGTAAAATTTTAGACCGCAAAGGCAACTTACTAGTTTATAATGAAGCGGCTTTTGATTTGCTGGTTATTCCGCAACAGGTGAAAGCTTTTGACACCAACGAGTTTTGCCAGTTACTTGCCATTGAAAAATCAGATTTCAATGCCCGTTTAAGCAAAGCCCGTAATTATTCACGTTATCGTCCTTCTGTTTTTCTGGAGCAGATTAGCAAAGAAGATTATGGCTATATTGCAGAAAAACTCTATCATTTTCCGGGATTTTATTTTCAGGCCAGAACTTTGCGACATTATCCTCAACCCATTGCAGCGCACGTGCTGGGTGATGTGGGCGAGGTGAACCAGCGTAATATTGATCGTGATTCCTATTATGCCTCCGGAGATTATATCGGCAAATCAGGCATCGAGCGGTTTTATGAAAAAGAGTTGCGTGGGAGCAAAGGCCTCAAAATTGTGATGGTGGATGTGTATAACCGTGAGAAAGGCAGTTTTCAGGATGGGCGATACGATACCCTTCCGATAGCAGGAAAAGATCTGGTGCTTGGACTGGATGCCGACTTACAGGCGTATGGCGAAGCACTGATGAACGGTAAAACGGGTAGCATCGTAGCTATCGAACCTTCGAGTGGTGAAATCTTATCACTGATTACCAGTCCGTCTTTTGATCCCAATCTTTTGGTTGGCAGGGTCAGAGGGCAAAATTATAAGGCACTTCAGCAGGACAGCCTCAAACCACTCATCAACAGAGCTATAAGTGGCAGCTATCCGCCTGGATCAACTTTCAAAATGATCAACGCACTAGCTGCACTCAATATTGGCGCAATCAACGAACATACCGAATTTACCTGCCAGGGAAAGTTAAGCAGGCCTATCAAATGCACACACGATCACAAAAGTCCGCTTGCCTTACTCGAAGCCATGGAAAACAGTTGTAATCCTTATTTTTGGAATACTTTTCGAAACACACTCTACAGCTCAAAATTTAAAGATCACAAAGACGCTTACGATTACTGGTTCGAAACCATGCATAAGTTTGGCCTGGGCGTTGCCTTTGATACCGATATTCCATTTGAGCTAACTGGCAATATTCCATCAAGTGCTTATTTTGATAAGCTTTATCGTGGCAGCTGGAATGCACTCACAGTGCGCTCGCTAAGCATCGGGCAGGGCGAAATTTTGGTCACGCCGCTTCAACTGGCAAATCTGGC
>JAQVGO010000155.1 GCA_028696715.1 Bacteroidales bacterium | reverse complement strand
TGGAAGTTTTACCGAGTTTTTGCAACTGGCCTCTGACGAGGCTGGTGACCTGTACATGACTTTCAAATCATTCTACACTGATCTGGGAGGCACCTTTGAAGTGGCCAAGGTGTCGTATGAGCAGGAAGGTTTTGTGTGGAACCTTAATCACACCAACGACGGTGCATCAGCCATTCAATTGCTCACAACATACAACGACGCTCAAAATAATACCTACCTCACCGGAACATTTGATACTATTATTGGCTTTGAACTTTACTGGGTTTATGTGGTGTCGAAGTATAGTAGCTCCGGCTCTTTTGAATGGGAAAAAAGCTATAGTGGTTTAAATGACAATCAGGCCAACGGAATCCAAATGCGGGTTGCCGAAAACGGAGATTTGGTTGTGTTTCTGCTGCCTGAATTTGATGGCCCGATGAGGATAAAGAAATATAACACCCACGGTGAGTTGCAGTGGGAAAAGGAAGAAATGCCTGGAAGTACTATGTATGAAGCTTTTACACTCGATAAAAATGGCAATGTCATCATGGCTGGTAATGGTCAGCATGAAGGCAACATAAAATTCCTGACCAGAAAGATTTCGGCTGATGGCGAAGACTTATGGACTTCATACGATGCCCGGCCTGGCTACATCGATGAATTAAACAGCGTTTCTGATGTTAAAACAGATGCCTCCGGAAATATTTACCTCACCGGAAAAGCTGGCACCGGAGGCTGGATCAGTCAGGAAACCGACATAACCATCTTAAAGTATTCACCCGCCGGCGAGCTGATATGGCTAAGTTATTTCCCGGAAGAAAATATGAATACAACAGGCAGGTCGCTTTATATTTCAGCTGATGGTGATGTTTTTGTGAACGGCTATGTGGAGAACCGGAACACCTTTGAACAGCAGTTGATTGTGATGCGACTTAATCAGTCGGGCGAACAAATCTGGAAGCAGAATTATACAGAGAATGGACGCAGGGTAAATTCGTACGAAACCTTACAGTTGAGTAATGGTGACATCATTGTAACAGGATTTAGTGTTATTGACGGGCTTAATAACAAAGTAATCATGGTAAAATATGATGAAGATGGCAATTTCATTGATGTTTATGAGACTGAATTTTACAGGTTCCACAGAGATGTTCACCTTGATGCGGCCGATAATTTATATCTGTTTACACAGATGACTTCTTCCCCCTATCCAATGAAACCCTACTATTCTGCAGGTGCCATGCCTCTGGGCACTCTAGTGAAACTCACCCCGGAAGGTGAACTTACAGAAGAATTCTATTACGGCCCCGAATTATCTGATTTTTTCCCTTGTATGTTGTTACCCATGCCTGATGGAAGATTAATGCTGTCAGGTACAATCTCAAACGAAATGTCACAATTTGGAGGGGTATATTTCTTTGAATCGGAACATATTACTGTAGGAATAAATGAACCCGGATCATCCCCTACAGCCAGGCTTGGACAACCTTGGCCAAATCCGGCAAAAGAATATTCCATACTGCCCGTTAATCTCGAAAAAAGTGAAAAACTTAGAATCGAGCTAACTGATATTAGTGGCAGAAAAGTGATGGTTCCCTTTGACGGATTTATGTCCTCCGGAAATAACCAAGTGAAGATTGATGTGAGCAGACTGGAAAAAGGAACGTATATTTATACCGTTGATTTTGGAGAAAGCAAACAGTCAGGTAAACTGCTTGTGAAATAGCGTTTATACCTTACTTCGATAGATGAACTATTAGTGAAAGTTGGTCAATAAATAAGATGTCAATCTTGCAGAGAGGTGGTGTTTATGGATGGTGTATGCTGCTGTGGTTCTATACAACAGCAGCAGCACCATCCCTTTCTACTCCCGACAGCACCGGATTGAAAAGGATAGATGAGATTAACCGGCACGCTGTGGACGAGTGGAGTGCCGGGAACTATCAGAACGCATTGGTTCACATCACTAAAGCATACGAACTGGCACGAGAAGGAAATCATGAAACGCAGCTTGCCAAGGTTTTAAACACACTCGGGCTTGTTTACTGGCGACTTGGCAACAATAGCGATGCCATGCAAAGTTACCTGCAAAGTGCCGAACTCGCTCAAAAGCATGACATGCAACGCTTGCTTGGACTAACTCATACAAACATCGGTTTGATTTACAAAGAACAAGGCGATTATATGCTTGCTTTCCGGCATAATAATATCGCCATTGGGATTTTCAGGCAGCAGCAAACCTTTCGTGATCTGGGTATTGCATGTAATAACCAGGGACAGATATTCAAGAATATGGGTAAGCTGGATTCAGCCAAAGTGTATTACCATGAGGCCCTCCGGCAATACGAACATATTGATCATAAAGACGGTGAAGCAGCTTCGTGGTATAATCTGGCTGATGTATATCAACGCGAAGGCCGCATACAAGAGGCACTTGATGCCGCCAATCACAGTTTGAAAATCAGTCGTGAGCTGCAAATCGATCTCAGAATTAGTGAAGCCTATCAAAAACTATCACAGATCTATGAACAATTTGGATATGCCGATTCTGCACTTAAGTATTTCAAACTTTACTACGAACTGAGCAATAAAATTTTGATAATCAACCAATCGCAAAGTCTGGCCGAACTGCAGGCAAAATTGGGTGCTGAAGTAAAAAATCTCCAGATCGAAAATCTCCAAAAAGAAAAAAAGCTGGCTGATAATCGCAACTGGCTAATAGGCATTTCTGCGTTAATCATCCTGATTGCTGTAGCATTTGCCGTGTATCGCTATTATATCCGCATGAGATTCAGAAAGGAAAACCTGGAGCGTGAACTGCTGAATGCTGCCAAGATTATTGAAGTGAAAGAACAGGAATTAAAGGCTTATATGATTGATCTGACACGCAAAAACGCCTTAATAAACCGCTTACAGGATGAGGTGACAAAACAGGCAGTAACGCATGGCATTGATGACACCGAGGTGGAACAGCTGCTCGAACAAAAAATACTTACAAACGACGACTGGACGACCTTTAAAGGCAAGTTCAAGGCCATATATCCGGGTTTCTTCACCCGTATCAAGCAGTTTGCATTGAGTTTGACTGAAGCAGAAGAACGCTTGCTGGTGCTGATTTACCTGGACCTCAACGGCAAAGAAATGGCTAACATCCTCGGAATCTCACCACAAAGCGTGAGGGTTTGTAAGATGAGACTTAAGAAAAAGCTGCGCGAAAAAGACATCAGCACAGTTGAAGAACTACTGGTAGAATTAGTAAAATAGATTTAACCATTGAGCAGCTTAAGGATTTCCTAATATTTGTCATAACCAAATCAGGGCACCAAAACATACTTAAAAGGAGTAATCCCGGTAATAAAGCAGAATGGGTAGAAACTATCAAGCTAATGGGGTTGATAGTAGTTTTGTAATCCATAACAAATTTAGCTTTTCAATTGCTTTTTGACTAATTTTTCCCGTGCTTTGATGCTGTTCTGGTGTTTCAATTCAAAAACATTCCAAATGTTAATATGCCTGTTACAATGAAACTCAAAAAAATTTTTTTTTCTACTGTTGTAACACAACCCTATCAAATGGGCAACAATACTGCTTTGGATTGATACATATAGAAGGCCTCACAATTCAAGAAAATACCATGTTTGATGGCACAGCTCAAACCGTTATAACGATACAAAAATCAAACTATTAAAAAAGCTTTTAATGCAGTAAAATATTTTCAAGAAATATCGTCTTCCGACAGCTAAATTATTCATTTTCAATTAACTTTGTACTCAGCCAATTTCTCTATTTAAAGAGATTCAAAAAGAGGCTTTGTTGCTTATCACAGTTGAAAAAAAATAGTTATGGCCATTCCCACCTCAAGAACAAAAGAAAAAGGCCACATCAGCATTGCTACAGAAAAATGCAATGGATGCGGCAAATGTGTTGCAGTGTGTAAGGATTTTAGTCTGAAACTCGAAAATGGCAAAGCTGTACTAAGCGATACACCGGCATTTGGCTGTATTGGCTGTGGCCACTGCA
>JAQVGO010000154.1 GCA_028696715.1 Bacteroidales bacterium | reverse complement strand
CGGCACAAATAAAAATTGATCTCAAAAAGAAGCTCAACCGCGAAACCAATCAGCGTGCCAATGAAAAAACTGATAAGGCGATCGACGAAAGTTTTGACCAACTGGAGGAAGGCGTTGGCGGCATCTTCAAGAAAAAAGACAAAAACAAAAAAACTGACAAAGAAACAGCAGAGACTTCCAAAAACACAGAAAAAGCAAACGAAGAAAGCGAATCGCTGCAAACAGCTAAAAAATCAGCCATGGATGTGCAATGGTCCAAATTTGATTTTGTGCCGGGCGATAACATCATTTTTGAAGATAGTCCATCAGCTTCGGAGCGTAACGGAGAATTCCCAAGCCGTTGGGATTTAGTGAAGGGTCAGGTAGAGATTATGACTGTAAATGGCGAAAATGTGATTGCTTTGATGGATGGAAATCCGATGATAGTTCCCTACCTCAAAAATGCTGATAAAGACTATCTTCCAGATGTATTTACTGTCGAATTCGATATTTTTCGTCCGGCAAGCGGCAACCGTTTCAAAGTATTTTTTCATGACACGAAAAATCAGAAAAACTTTTACCAAGACGTACTGGAAATCAATCTGAATCGCGCTGATTACAAAGAAATAACCAGTGAATACAACTCGGGAAAAGATTATGAGGAAGGCAATTGGATTCACGTCTCCATTGCGCATACCAATGGACAGTTGAAGGTTTATCTGGATGAAAATCGCTTATTGAATATCCCGCGTATGGGCGAAAACCCGACCGGCATTTCCATTCAGGCCTATTTTGCCGAACACGCCAGCGGCAAAACCTGGTATATGAAAAACTTCCGCCTTGCCGAAGGTGGTATGCCCTATTATGACAGGGCGTTGCAAGACGGCAAAATCATCGTTACCGGCATAAAATTCGATGTAGCCAAAGCCAGCCTTAAGCCAGAATCGATAGGGCCTATCAATGAAATTCTGTATGTCATGCAAAAAGATCCCGGAATTAATTTTTCCGTAGAAGGCCATACCGATAGCGACGGCGACGAAAATACCAACCAAAAACTCTCAGAAGATCGCGCTGAAGTCGTTATGAATAAACTGATCGAACTGGGCATAGCACCCACACGCCTCAAATCGAAAGGCTTTGGCGAATCAAAACCAATGGCAGATAATGCTACCGCCGAAGGCAAAGCCCAGAACCGTCGGGTGGAATTTGTAAAATTTGACAAAAGCGAATCATCCCTTTATGCCGAATCCTCTGAGCAAACAGATAATACCACACCCGAAAAAGCCATTTTGATAAATAATAAGGAAATAATTAGTGGCGTCTTAAAATCATCTGATGACGCACTTTGGTATAAAGTAAATTTAAATAGGAATCAGCAGTTAAAGCTTGAAATTACAGAGGGTTGCGGCCTGATTTACATAGATATGTTCGACAAGAGTGCCAGCACCAAACTAGCGCAGGATACCGAAATGTGTGATTTACAATTTACAAATAGCGACGGAAACGATTCCTTCCTGTTGAAGGTTTACTTGCCTCCCAACAGAACAAATAATCCAGCTTTTAGCTTCAAGCTAAACATTAAGTAAAAGCAATTGAATCAATAAATTAAACCTAAACAAATGAAATACACCATCATCAGTTTGATACTGCTCTTCAGCAGTTCGGTCAGCTTTGCACAATCCACCATCAGCATTTACCAGATCAAATCGGGTTATGTGGCATACGAACTCACCGGAAATACGACGGGAACAAAAAAGCTTTGGTGGGACGATTACGGCATTAAAACCCGAACAGAAATCCAATCGACCAGCACCACTAAAATCATGGGAATGAAGCAGGTAAACCACACCAATTCGGTTGAGATTAAAAACGGAAATACCCTTTGGGTAATTGACAAAGAAAAAATGACCGGTCAGGAAACCAGTCTGGAAGGCCTTGTCGATTATTCCGAATTTGAAAAAATGAGTGAAAGGGAAAAAGAAGCCTTTGCCGAAGCCTTGCTCGACAGTCTGGGTGGCGAAAAACTGGCTCCCGAAATGTTTTTGGGTTGTATGTGCGACGTTATTACCCTTTGGGGCGCAAAAGTATGGACCTGCCAATCGGTGCCCCTTAAAACGGAAACCAATGTAATGGGCATCAAAGCCAATGAAACAGCAACGGAATTTAAAAAAGATATTACTGTTTCGGCTGCAAAGTTTGAAAAAATGCCAGGTGTAACATACACACAGCAAGGAAATTACATGAATATGCTGGATCAGCTGCTGGACGAAAACCCCGGTGGATATCCCGATGAGGAGGACGAATAAAAACATGCAAACCAAACCATTATGAAAACAATTAAATTTTGCTTTTTGCTCGCTGTACTGATTCATTTTTTATCCGGTCAGGCACAAAACGAAGCCATTAATAACTACCTCGAAAACACCAAACAGCTGTCCGTTAAGTATATCGGTGATAATAATCTGTCTCAACTTTCCAGTGCCACAATTTATAAGGCTGATTTGAGCTTCGATTTGGAGAATTCAGGCTATGGAAGCATCATCAATTCGGCTTGGTTTATCAAAACCCAAACAGAATTGAAAGCCTTTCGTCAAATGGAAGAATTATTGGGATCGACTCTGTTTATCAATAGCTTAGGTGATTTTAGCCTTCAAAACAATGAGGATGCCCTTTTATTGCAAACCATACTATTACTATTTGATAATGAAAGTTTTAACGAAGGATATTTCCAGAAGGAAAATCAATGGTTCTTTGTGAGAAGCAAATTCTTCGAACGCGCTGAACTGATTGTTGTTACCACAAATGAAACTGGTAAAATTACTTCAATTGAATTTCGACATGAAGACAATATGCCAGCATTTGAAGGCATTGCTGCAGGTGAAAAGTTACCTTCCGAGAGGATTGTAATGAAATTGCAGCAAAATGACAGCCTAGAAATGCTCAATCACCTTGCTGCTGAAGTTGACTATCATTTCACCATAAAAGAAAGTCTCTATACGGAATTAAAAGCTATCTCGGCTGCCGATTTTTATCTGATTGAACTTTCCATCTCTCAAAAACAGCAGGACGAAAGCTATACATCAACCATGGAAAGCATTTTAATGGATTATCAAAACCAATATTTCACAACAAGCAGTATCGAAAACCTGCTAAGCTCAACTTTGTTTTTCGAAAGTATCAATCCCGACTTTGTTCTTGCCAATGAAAGTGATGCAGCTCAGTTTGAAGCGATTTTAGATGTTTTACTTCCTCTAAGCACCGACCAACAAAACCTCAAATCACACACGAAAATAGCAGATGATATTTGGGCATTCACACGTACTGAGTCTTTTGATCAGATGCATGGCTGGCTGGTGCAGCTGAATGATAAAAAACAAATTAAAGCCTTATCGAATGGCGAAATTTCTGAGACGGCAATAATGCGTATGCGGATGCAAGACCCTGACTACAAAGTAGATTACGGCTTCAAACTAATAAATCCAGCCGAAACAAATCTAAACCTTAAAGAAAGCCAGGGTCTGAATATCGAAATTGAATTCAGCGAAATACCTGTAAACGCTTCCGGGGCATGGATTATGACCCGTTTCGATGGTAAGAAGGCAGGGATAATGGCCTCCAGTCAGATGACATCTCCATTTTACGATGAAGTACCACCCGAACCCTTCACCAAAGGCAAGCATATATTGGAATACCTGTTACTAATGCCTGGTGAAGATACAGATAATACACTGGGGCATATTGTTTTAACAATTAATGTAAAATAATCAAATAAATACATCAATGGTCTTACAAAGAACCTCTTCCCTCACGGCATTTTTTGTTGGTATGGCGTTCCTGGCCGGAGCCTGGGCGATGTTTACCTATATCAGCCAACCTATGGCTGCCGAAGCAAAGGAAACAGAATCCTGGCCCAGCGTTCAGGGTGTGATCACACATGCCGATGTGTCTCAAACAGAAAGCGATGGTACTGCCATGTATGCCCTGGATATCACCTACGAATTTTGGGTGGATGAACAGGCGTATTCGGGCAGCC
>JAQVGO010000054.1 GCA_028696715.1 Bacteroidales bacterium | reverse complement strand
GCGGCGGCTCAACGGCCCCACCAAAGGACGTTTTAAGGTTTTGATGAACGAGAAAAGTAAGTTGGATGCCTGTGAGGTCTTTGGTGCCGACAAACCCGATCACCGCATCCTGAATGCTGCCCTCAAGCTTTCGGAAGATAATCCCGGGACAAAAGTGATTTTGGTTTCCAAGGATGTGAACCTCAGGCTTAAAGCTAAATCACTTAACCTGCAGGCCGAAGATTATGAAACCGGAAAGGTGAAGGATGTTAATTTGCTTTATACAGGTAAAACTTCACTCGAAAATGTGCCAGCCGAAGTGATCGACAAGCTATATTCAGAAGGATTTTGCAGTTTGGAAGAAATTGGACACAAACCCGCCGTTGCCAATCATTATTTTATCTTAAAGAGCGAAAAAAATTCCGCTTTGGGGTTTTATAATCCTATCACAGCAAGGATTGAGAGGATCGAAAAACATGCCATTTCGCGTATTATGCCCCGAAATGCTGAACAGGTTTTTGCGTTTCACGCTTTGCTAAATCCAGAGATAAAACTGGTAACCATACAGGGCATAGCGGGCACCGGAAAAACATTGCTTGCGCTGGCTGCAGCCTGGGAACAGCGCAGAAGTTTTAAGCAGGTTTATCTGGCACGCCCGATAGTGCCGCTGAGTAATAAGGATATTGGCTTTTTGCCTGGAGATATCAAATCGAAATTAAATCCTTATATGGAGCCGCTTTGGGACAATTTGAAGTTTATTCAAAATCAGTATGGCGAAGAGGATAAGGAATATAAGCGCATAACGGAGGCCGTTGAGAAGGAAAAGCTGGTGATCACACCACTGGCATACATCAGGGGACGCAGCATTTCGAATGTGATTTTTATTGTGGATGAGGCACAAAACCTTACCCCGCACGAAGTGAAAACCATCATCACCCGTGCCGGCGAAAACACGAAGATCATTTTTACGGGAGATGTTTTTCAAATTGATACGCCTTATCTGGATGCACAGTCGAACGGGCTTTCATATCTGATCCATAACATCAAGCACCATGATTTGTATGCCCATATTCGTCTGGAAAAGGGAGAGCGTTCGGAACTGGCAAATCTGGCCAATGAGTTATTGTAAGTGTTTATTTGGGTATAAATTTTTACTGGTAACTTTTGGTTGAAAAGGGCAGTTCATAGTAGGAATCATGCCATGCTAATAAGATCTATTAACTATCAAGGACGCAAATTGTCTATTGTAATTGTATCACTAAAGTTCAAAATTAAATCTCAATCAGCTTGTTTCTAATGGCATAAGCCAGCAGTGCTACGGTATTTTTGCAATTGGTCTTGGCCATCAGATTGGATTTATGGCCAACGATGGTTCGTTCACTCACAAACAAGCGATCAGCAATTTCTTTGTTATTAAGCCCTTCAGCCAGCAGTTCAAGCACCTCCAACTCGCGTGGCGTGATATTGATATCATCATCCGGTTTTTCTTCCTTCGAGACAGCCTTGGTAAAATAATCCCAGAGTTCTTCACTATAATAGGTCTTGCCGTTGTACACAGCTTGCAGGGCTCTGTCGAGCACATCTTTGCTGATATTTTTGATCAGAAAACCTTTCACTCCAGCTTCCATCATACTTTGAATGTAGGCGTCCTCCTTGAACATAGTGAGGGCTATGATTTTGAGTTCCGGTTTGCGTTCCAGGGCACGTTTTGTAGCCTCGATACCATTCATAACGGGCATTTCAATATCCATCAACACAAGATCCGTTTCTACCGTTTCGATCAGTTGCAGAAACTCCTGCCCATCGGCAGCTTCACCCACCACTTTCACATAACCCAATTTATTGATGACCATACGCAAACCACCACGAAAAATTTCGTGATCGTCAACAATAATGATACGTATAACAGGATCCATCTGGCTACTGTTTATTTATTCACAACAAAGATAGGGGTAATTTGAGAAATAAATGTTACCCAACTAAATGTTTCAATTATTTCCCTTGTTCGGCGTCCAAATCAATCAGTATTTCGATGCCTGGCCTGGTGTTTCTAAACGAGAAACTACCCTTTAGTGAGCGTACCCTGCTGATGATGTTTTTCAATCCCAGGGTTTGATCCGACTTTTCCAAAGCCTTATCCAATTCAAAACCAATGCCGTCGTCGTGGTAGCTTAACCTGATGCGTGAAGCTTCCTGCAACAACTTGATATGTACCTGCTGTGCCTGAGCATGTTTGATGGTGTTATTAATCAATTCGGTAATGATACGATACAATGTCAACTCAATGGTTGATCCCAAAGTATGCGAAAGTGCCTCATGCATAAAACTTATTTCAAGCAATTTTGTGGCATTGATCGATTGACAGAAATTTTCTAACGAACGTATCAGCCCGTAATCGGTAATGATTTTTGGTGTGATATTATTGGCGATATTTCGGGCACTGCTCACCGCTTCATTAATCAATTTGTTGATATATTGAATGTTAGCATCATGATCTGCCTTTTTCTCATTGTGTTCCAGTTCATTCACATACAGTTTGATGGTCGAAAGCAATGGGCCCAACCCATCATGTATCTCACGGGCAAAGCGGCTGCGTTCGTTCTCTTCCGTTTCGATGGTGGCAATCAGTACGCGTTTCTCCAGCTCTTTGCGTGCCGAAATACTTCTGGCCACGCAGGTGATGCAGGGTTTTTCATCTATTTCGATCAGCCGGCAACTCATCTCTACCGGGATACGTTTGCCTTTGCCCGAAAGCAGCTCGGTTTCGAAAATATACATCTTATGTTGCCTGATTTCGTTCAGATGATCTAACACACCTTCTGCATTTTGACCCGACTTTAGCGATGCAAAGCTGCGATTAAGCAACTCCTCTCGCGAAAATTCCAAACGTTCGCATGCAGCCTGATTCACTTCGAGTATCTGCCCATCGGTGGCGATCACAAAAATCTGATCCGAACTGGTGTTGAAAAGCATTTGATACCGGTGGTTGATGCTTAGTCTTGTGCGCTCGGCTTTGGAAAGTCGTTTCAGGATGTTACGAATTAATAAGGTGCCACTCAGCATCAACAACGAAACCATAAAACCTGCTACTGGCGGCACTTTCGTGCCCACTGCCAGATCAGAAATACCCTCAATAGCCAGCAATTGAAACAGGTTTTCTAATGCCATCAGTATCATGGCAGCAGCTATCATCCACCAGGCAATCCGGTGTTTGGAGATGTTTACATAATTCATCACAACGGCAAAGGTGACCAGCCGCAGTATAAAAGAAGCACTGATGAAAATAGTCTCGTAAATCATCACAACAAGAATTCCGCTTTATTCAGAGCCTTCAGTGCCTCCTGGAGCACATTGTCAATCTCCCGATAGATGGGGTAAAAACCAGCTTCATCGTAAATATTGCGTCCCACATAAGCTTTAAAAAGGATAGCTGTTTTTTGACGGGCTGCCTGTTTTTCTTTGTCTGCTCCGCTGATGCCCTTCTCAGCTGCAAAAGCGATAAGCTCGCTGTACATTTTATCCGTAAATCTGAATTGTTGTGCAAAAGCTTGTGGAGTGCCATAACTACTTAGCTCAGGACGATGTGTATCAGCATATTCAAAGGCAAACTGAAATAGCAAGCCGCTATTGGCCAGGCGGTTGTAATAGACCAAACTGCTGTCCACCTCTAAAGGCACATATACATCGGGCATAATGCCTCCACCTCCGTAAACAATCTTGCCCCCCGGCGTGGTATATTTAAGCGAATCGGCAAAATGTATGCTGTCAGGATGCATCAGCTCACCATTTTCGTAGCGCTCGATCGCTTCGTGGTGATATTCCATCTTATCCCCATTATAGGGTTTTTGAATGGAACGGCCTGTGGGTGTGTAATACCTGGCAACAGTTAAACGCACAGCCGACCCATCCGGAAGCGGCAATTGTTCCTGCACCAATCCTTTGCCAAATGATCTACGACCAACAATAATGCCCCTGTCGTTGTCCTGAAGTGCCCCGGCCACAATTTCACTGGCACTGGCCGATCCTTCATCGATCAGCACGGCCACCGGAAAATCGTGTAACAATCCCTTTTTTGTTGCAAAAGCAAACGACCGTGGACGATTTTTGCCTTCGGTATAAACGATCAGCTTGCCATCCGTCAGAAATTCATCGGCCAGATCTCTGGCGGCACTCAAAAACCCGCCGGTATTGCCCCGCAAATCAAGCACAAGTTGATTCATTCCTTTCTCGAGCAGCTCAACCACAGCCTCCATAAACTCTTCGTGTGTGGTGGCACTAAACTTGTTCAACCTGATAAAACCTGTTTTCTCATCCAGCATATAGGCTATGTCCAGGCTATAGGTCGGAATCACATCACGGGTGATGGTAAAGTCAATAAGTCCGTCCACCCCCCTGCGCAATACTTTTATCCTCACTTTGGTGCCTTTGTCGCCTTTGAGCTTACGCATTGCATCACGGTTAGTCACTTCCACGCCGGCCACCAGACTGTCTTCGATAAAGATGATACGATCGCCAGCCATGATGCCAACCTTTTCGGATGGACCACCTTTGAGCGGACTGATAACCGTTATAGTATCTTTTTCGATGCGGAAAGATACACCAATGCCTTCAAATTTACCTAAAAGCGGGTCGTTCATCTCATGGAATTCTTCTGCTGTGATAAAATCGCTGTGAGGATCAAGTGAAGCTATCATGGCCTCAATAGCTTCCTTTTCCAGTTTTTTGCGGTCAATATCATCCACATAATCCGATTGAATGTAAGCGAGAATGCTTTCTATTTTACTGTTTCCATGACCAGACATGCGTAACACCTGATGGGTGCTGCTGTTGCCCGTAAATTGCATCCCTAACCAAATGCCGCCAGCCAGTAAAAGTGCAAATATGAGAGGTAAATAAACAAAGGATTTCTTAAAATTCATGTGCAAACAAAGTTTTACTTAAACTATTGAATATACTTTTTTACAAGAGCAAAATTAGCCTTTATTAGTGAGCATTAATAACGTTTATCCCATGCGGATGTTTCATTTGTAGAGAAATGCTTTGGTTCGAAAGCATAAAAAAAAGAATTAGTTATTATATTTGCCGTGCATAGCTGATATACCGAAAAGTGTTTTTTAGAAAGGATTTTAGCAAAAAAACAAAACCCCGGCTTCAGCTTCTATTCTAACGAATAATATTGATAACTAAGAGAATACACTATGAAAATTCTGGTTTTAATTGGTAATGTGCCCGATACCACCACCAAGGTAAAATTCAATGCTGATCATACGGCATTTGATGCCAGCGGTGTGCAATGGATCATAAATCCCTGGGACGAACTGGCCCTTACACGCGCTTTGGAACTTAAAGAAGCGTATGGTGCAAAAGTCGAAAAAATTGTAGTTGCCAATGTTGGCCGTAGCGAAACGGAAGCCACTCTGCGCAAAGCACTTGCCGTTGGTGCCGATGAAGCCATCCGTATCGATGCCGATCCGCTCGATGCATTCTTTGTTGCCACACAACTGACTGCTGTTGCAGCTGACTACGATCTTATCCTTGCTGGCATCGAAAACGCTGACTATAATGGCACTGCCGTGGGTGGTATGTTGGCCGAACTGCTCGACAGAAAGTCGGTGTCAGCCGTATCAGGTATTGATCTGGAAGACGATCTGCTTAAAATAAGTCGTGAAATTGATGGTGGATCACAGCAACTTACCATGTCGCTTCCACTGCTTGCCGTAGTGCAGAAAGGTATTGCCAAAGAACCTCGTATTCCTGCAATGCGTGGCATTATGATGGCCCGCAAAAAACCTCTGAATGTGATTGCTGCAGCAGATGCAGAAGCCCTTACTGCTTTTGATCACTTTGAACTGCCTCCGGCAAAAGCGGCTTGCAAAATGGTTGATGAAGATCAGGCTGCAAGTCTTATCCGCATCCTGCACGAAGAAGCCAAAGTATTGTAAAACCAAAAAAAATCAGAATAATGTCAGTACTCGTATATATAGAAAACTGGGATGGAAAACTCAAGAAACTCAGCTATGAACTGGCTTCTTATGGTGCACAACTGGCCGAAAAACTACAGCTGCCCGTAAAAGCCGTTTCGCTGGGAAAAGTGGACGAAGCTACCCTAAAAACATTGGGAAAATACGGCATCACGGAAGTGCTTTCCGATACCAAGGAAACCTACAACACGCTCGACAACAGCGCAATTGCTAAGGCTCTTTTTGCTGCTGCCGAAAAAACAGCTGCCACTATTGTGGTGATGGCTAATAACAATCTGGGCAAAGCTGTTTCGCCACGTTTGGCTGTAAAAATGAAGGCAGGTTTGGTTTCTGCTGTTCAGGGTTTGCCGATCAGCACCGAGCCTTTCGTAGTCAAAAAAATGGTTTTTACCAGCAAAGCTTTTGCGCAGATTACAATCAAATCCGCCAATAAAATTCTTACCCTGGCTCCGAACTCTTTTGGCCTGGCCGAAAAAAACACAGATACTACAATCACAGCCTTTGATGCCGGTCTTTCGGCAGACGATTTTGCAACAACAGTGGTAAGTACCAATAAAGTAACTGGTAAAGTCTTGCTACAGGATGCCGAAATTGTGGTTTCGGGCGGTCGTGGCATGAAAGCTGCCGACAACTGGGGTCAGCTCGAAGAACTGGCCGAAATACTGGGAGCTGGTACCGCTTGTTCGCGCCCTGTTTCGGATGAAGGCTGGCGCCCGCATGCTGAGCATGTTGGCCAAACCGGAAAAATTATCGCTCCCAACCTCTATTTTGCTTTCGGTATTTCAGGTGCTATCCAGCATCTGGGTGGGGTAAGCTCCTCCAAAGTGATTGTGGCTGTGAACAAAGATCCCGAAGCACCAATTTTCGAAGCTGCCGATTATGGCATCGTAGGTGATGTGTTTAAAGTGTTGCCACAGTTTATCGAAGCCGTTAAAGAACTGAAGGCCTGATACCCTATTTAATAAGACCTAAAAGCCGGAGTAGCATTGCTTCGGCTTTTTTGTTATCACTTTTTGACAAAATAGAAGTATTTTTGTTTTAATGTTGGAATAAAACATAAGCTTTAGTGAGTTTATTAAAATAAATTTGTTGCATCCCCAAACTATTGTAAAATGAATGTATATGCTGAAAAAATTGCCCTCATGAAATTAATTCTCAATACTGAGAACCCAGAGGTGCTAAAGAAAATCAAAGACTTTTTTGTGAAAGAAAACGATTTTTGGAATTCTATCTCACAAGCTGAAAAGGAAGATATTTTAAACGGCATTCAAGAAATTGAAAGTGGCGATTCCTACCCCTATGAAGCATTTATGCAAAAACACCGTTCCATCTGATCCATGAATAACCCAAAAAAGAACCAGCCGATCAAAACAGTTCACTTATCAGGGCGAGCAAAAATCAAACTGGAAAAATTACTTGAATATCTGGAAGCAGAATGGTCCTCTGAGGTGAAGAATAACTTTATTCATAAATTGGATAGAACAATGGCAATAATTCAATCAAATCCTGAAATTTTTCCTAAAACAGAGGTAATTAAAGGTCTTCATAAATGCGTCATCACAAAACAAACCACGCTTTATTACAGGATAAAAGGTTCAAGAATAGATATTGTAACGATTTTTGATTCTCGTCAGGATCCAACTAGTTTATTTAAAGGATTATAGCAAAAATAGTTCAACATGAATCCCGGTAAATCAAACTAAAAAACATATCTGATTCGAATAAATAAACTAAAATATCTGCCAAATTGATCACGATACTTTACTTTTAAAGTGATGACAATATACTCATCCCCATGAAAAAACTCGGCTGGATCATATTTTTTCTCTTTTATTCATTTACTACGCAGGCACAATACTACCTTAGCGGAGAAGATCCGGCTTCCATCCATTGGAAACAAATACAGACTGAACGATTCCGAATCATCTTTCCGCACGAAAATGAATCACAGGCACAACAACTGGCTTCATTGCTCGAAAAAACCTATGCTGCCAGCCGCCTCGACCTGATAAGCCCTGCCGTGAAATCCGACCTCATCCTTCACACCCGCTCCACCATCTCCAATGCCACTGTGGCCTGGGCACCGCGCCGGCTCGATTTTTATAACACGCCTCCGCAGGACGGCTATGCCCAAGACTGGTTCAAACAACTTGCTGCACACGAATTACGTCATGTGGCACAGCTACAAAAATTAGCTGCTGGAACAACAGGCAAAGTTTTAAATATAGTACTGGGACAGCAGGCCACCGCAGCTTTGCTGGGAGTTTTTGTGCCGCTCTGGTTTATCGAAGGCGATGCTGTTGTCAACGAAACCATGCTCAGCCATTCCGGCCGCGGCCGCGATGGGATTTTTCTGGCCAAACTCAAAGCACAGCTGATGCAGAAAGGCTATTATGTTTACGACAAAGCCTATTTTGGTTCTTATAAGGATTACACCCCAAATATTTATGAGCTTGGTTATTATCTTGTTGGCCACAACAAAGTAAAATACGGCCCTGCAATCTGGGAAAAAACTATGATGCAAACAGCCAGCAACCCCTGGACGCTCACACCATTCAGTACCGGTATCAAAAAAATAACCGGCAAGGGGAAAAACAGACTTTATCAGGAAACCATGTTCGACCTCTACGAACAATGGCAGCTTGAAAAAGACACACTTGGCACACCTGCCGAAATAATTAGCCCCAAACATAAAGCATACACCAACTACCGCTTCCCGCAAATGCTTCCCGATGGTAATATCCTTACACTCAGAACTGCCATCAATGATTTGAGTCGATTGGTAAAAATTGATACCAATGGCAATACAATAAAATGGCTGCTTCCAGGAGCCATTTATCAACAATCGCTTTCGGTTGGGAAATCAAAAGTGGTGTGGGCTGAGTTGCAGCCGGATATGCGCTGGCCGAATCAAAGTTATGCCGTGATTAAAATTGCTGATTCAGAAACGGGTAAAACCAAACAACTCACACGCAAAAGTAAATATTTCGCGCCGGCGATAAGCTCCAGCGACAGCCTGATAGCAGCCATTCAGCAGGAAATTTCGGGGAAGTCGGGTTTGGTAATTCTCAGTGCAGAAAATGGTTCGTTACTGGATCATTTTTCCATCGAAAATTACTTTCTCTCCCTTCCCAAATGGCATCCCAACGGAAAATCTGTAATATTGATTGCTACAGGCGAACAAGGCAAAGCACTGATACAGTTCGATCTGCAAACCAGGCAATGGCACCAGCTAAGTCCTTTTACTTTTACGGATATACTACTGACAGATGTTACCGCTGATCAGGTGCTTTTCAGTGGTTCATTCAATGAAAGCAGCCAGATTTTCGCTCTCAGCTTTTCCGATAAAAAACTCTATCAACTTACGCAGCTTGATTTTGCCGCTGCCGATGCCGTGTGGGATCATCAAAACAATGCCCTCATTTTGGCTAACTATCAGGCCGATGGATTCAGGCTGGAGAGGATTAATAAACAAGACCTCCTCATGCAGCCTGTTGACTGGCCATTGAAAGGAAATTTTAAGATAGCCGACGAATTGAGCCTCATGCGCAGCCTGCTGATTGATACCATTCCCATAACAGATGCTGGTCTTCCGGTAAAAAAATACAGCAAGGCCGCAAACTTGTTTAACCTGCATAGCTGGTCACCTGTTTTTGTGGATGTGGACAATATCAGCCTGAAGCCGGGTATCAGCCTTTTTTCACAAAACAGCCTCAGCACTCTGGTGGCCGAAGCAGGTTACAGCTACGACCTGAACGAACAAACCGGAAAAACCAGTCTGGGGCTGCAATACAGGGGCTGGTATCCGGTTGTGGATTTTGATTTCAGCCATGGGCTGCGCAGAGATATTGCTCAGCATCCTAAAAGCGGAGAACTGGTTGACCTGAAATGGCACGAAACTTCTTATAAACTGAACTTGAGCCTGCCCCTTAATTTTACGCGTGGCAAATTCCTGAGAGGCATTCAGCCCTCGGTAGGATGGGAGCAGCTACATCTAAAAATGGAGCCTGGTATCGAACTGCGGTTCAAGGAAAATGATAACAGCCTGCTCAATCTGCAATTCGTTGCCTACAACCAGTTGCGACAATCCAAACGCGACCTGTATCCACGCTGGGGACAGCAAATTCAGCTGGTTCTGCAACAACATATGTTTGCTACTCATCCTGACCAACAGGTAGCTCTGAGTGCCAATTTTTACTTTCCGGGCATACTGCGGCATCATGGCATCAGGCTTTATGCTGCCCAACAACTCCGCCATACCCAGGCTGGATATGTTTTTAACCGCATCATCCGTTACCCCAGAGGATATAAAAACCTATTTCCCTATGATGCCCAGGCAGGCATGTTTGATTATAGCTTCCCGCTTTTTTATCCTGACCTAAACCTGCCAACATTCTTCTTTCTGCAAAGAGTACGGATGAGCTTATTTGCTGACGTTATGCGAGTGTCCGGATTCAATCCAATAATTATCAGCAGTGCCGGAGCCGAGCTCTATACCGACTGGCATTTCTTCAACCTGCCTGCCCCTGTCGTTTTGGGAGGGCGGGTCACGCAGGCCTTCTATACACACGAAACCGTGGTCGAATTCCTTTTTGGCATTAATATTACTGCACTATATTAAAGAGCTGTTAGCTTTTGGTGTTCAGCTGTTCGAAAATATAATGTTGCGAATTGACTGCCGCAATTGCTGTATGAATTGGTCATTGCGATGGCCTGAGATCATCAAGCGTTGCCGAGATGCCCTCTGTATAACTTCCACATAAACCAAAAACCGTACGCCAACGCACAAAATTGTTCGGTTTCAACACAGCTTCTATGCCCGAAATAAATACAATAAATCATTGTAATATATTGATAAATAATATATTACAAACTTTGGCACGACATTAGTATAAATGGAGTTCAGAAACAGAAATTAGAGAACAAAAAAAATAGAACACCATGAAAACTTTAAACAACATCATCACAATCACACTGAGCCTCATGATAAGCATTAGCAGTTTTGCCACAAGCTTCGGGCAGCAGGATGAACAATACATCGACGACATTCCTTTCAACACCAAGGCTATTTTCGACAGCCTCCAGAACGATCAGGATATTGATCCGTCCCTGACCATTCAGCAAGAAGAATACATCAGTGATATACCTTTCGACACCGAAAAAATTGTTGCGCAATACCGAAGCGATTCAGCTATGAAGGTTAACTTTAAGCTTCCGGAAGAAGAAACCATCAACGATATTCCTTTCAATACCTTGTATATTATGAGCAATGTGCTTTACAGCGAATATGACCGTTTCCCGGTCACCTTTATCAGCAGTAGAAAATGATTTTTTCGCAATTGATCTGCAGGCAGGAATTTCATCAGATTTCTGCCTTTTTTGTTTTTTAAAGCTAATCCGCTATCTGTCCCGCTAGGGATAAAATCTGGGTAGTCAGGACGTTTAAAATCAAGAAGAAGTCCCGTAGAGACGGCAATTTAGTTTATCGAACAAATAGTGTTATAAAATCAAATGTATTAGATAAAGTGAGTTCCAATAAATGCAGCTTCGCTTTAACCCCGCTTCGGGTTCAGGATTGAGTTTACGTAAATCTAAATCCTTACATTTGCTATAAAATTTGCAGAACAATGAAAGCGATAGTACAAGTGTTATTTTTTCTATTCTTAAGTTTATCCGTGAAAGCACAGCTACAGTTTGAAGATCCCGTAAACCTCTCGGACGAATACGGCCCTTCACGCGATCATGCCATGACCAATATCAACGAAAAATACTACCTCGTCTGGGATCAATGGGGCGATCTGATGTTTCGCAAAAGCACAGATGCCGGGTTAAGCTGGGGTGGCAAAATTACGCTTTATTCCAGCTTGGATTATGGTGCCAGTTATCCTGTTATTGCTGCTGACAATGGCAATGTCTTTGTGTTTTATTACCGAAATACCACGGGCAAAAGTCAGATTTTCATGCTTAAATCCACCAACGATGGACAAAGCTTTGGAAATGAAATTCAGGTGAGCAATGCGATCAGTGGTGCTCAGGTGCCACAAATTGCCATTGCCGGCGATACACTGGTACTGGCTTACGAAGATCGCGACAGCAATTACGATTACCAGATTTATGTGATGACTTCCACCGATGCCGGCGAAAATTGGTCAGCTCCAGTTAATGTTTCCAATACTGCCGGAGGCGCACGCTGGTGCAATATCGCCCTGCAAAACGATAAAATTTTTACCCTCTGGAACGACCAAACAGGCCCGGATTACGACGATCTCGATGTGTTTTTCAGTAAATCGACCGACTTCGGGCAAAATTGGAGCAGTCCGCAAAACCTTAGTAACAACCAGGCTTATAATGCGCGCCTGCAAACCAAAGTCATCGACAATACCGTTTACACCCTTTCGTCGTCCAAAATCGATGGGCTGCAAACTGATATCATCCTTTTCCGCTCTGATGATCTGGGCGATACCTGGCAAACTCCCTACAACCTTTCCGACAATAATGGAGCTTCCGAACGTCCTTTCCTTTGGGTAACAGGCGAAAACCCCAATCAGTACCGGATTTATGCGGTTTGGAGCGATGGCAGCCTGAGCGGAAATGATAAGGCGTACCTCAAATATTCAATTGATGATGGCCAAAACTGGTCGGAGATGCTTCCTTTCTCACAAAATACCGAAGACGCCTCCTGGCCGCAAATCATGGGCTTTGATGACCTTGGCACAGATAAACTCTTTATGAGCTACTTCAGACCACTGGATGGAACCTTCGACTACGAAATCTATGGCGTTCGTGCTTTTAACCTGCTCGAAGCAAACATTATGCTGAACGGACAAATCACTGATCTTCAGGATAACGGCTTATCAAACGCCACTTTAGTGCTGAATGGCAACGACTACCTTACTGATGAATCAGGTTATTTTAGCATGGAATTGATGCCGGGCACTTATAACTTACAGGCTCACGCACAGGATTTTATCAGTTATTACGAAGACGGATTGGAACTTACATCCGATACCGAAATCACTATCCCGCTCGAAGCCTTGCTGTTTCCTCCGCTCAACCTTATTGGTCAGGAATCTGGAACAATGGTGGAACTTAGCTGGGATGCCCCGGCCAGCGAGGGTGAATGGCTACACTGGGACGATGGCACAAACAGCGATGCTGTTGGTGGCGAAAACATCTCCATGTTTGATGCCGCTATCCGATTCACCCCGGCCGATCTGCAAGCCTACGATGGTCAGTTTGTTTCGCGTGTGGCTGCCTTTTTTGCTGCTGTTGATGCTGAATTTAGCGTGAGGGTTTGGCAAGGCGGAAGTCAGACTTATGCCGGTAACCTGCTGATTGACCAACCAATACCAAATCCACTTGCTGGCGAATGGAACGAAATTGAATTGGACAATCCTGTGCAAATTGACGCTGATCAGGAGCTTTGGATAGGCTATCGGGTAAATAATACAGGAGGCGGATATCCAGCCGGAACAGATAACGGCCCGGCCATTCCTTTCAAAGGCGATATGCTCCTTTATGGCCCTGATTGGGTGAGCATGTCAGATAATTTTGGCTGGGATATCAACTGGAATATTCAGGCAATGGTTGTAGCCGAAGGAGGTGAAGGACAAACCCTCCAAAAACTCGCCGATAATCTTCCGGTTTATTCGGGTGACCCACAGAAAACAAAAAACATTTACAACCCAAAATCTTCCCGATTCAATTTCGATGGATTTAAGATTTATCGCAACGAAAACCTCATCGGAGAAACAGATTCCGAAATATTAAGCTTTACCGATGAAACCCCCGAACCGAGTAATATCTATTTCGTCACCAGCTATCGCGACCTTTACGAATCAAAACCTTCTAATGAAGTTAATGTGATACTCACCAGCCTGCCCGAAAAGCATAAAACCCTGGCCTTGCATCTGATTCCAAATCCTGCACTCGAAAGTGTCAGTTTGCAGTTTGAGCTGCAACAGGCAGATCATTTACAACTCGAAATAAGCAATTCGCCGGGACAGCTGCTCAAAACTGCAAGTTATAATCTGGAAGCTGGTAAACACAGTATTATCCTGAACAGAAGCGACATAGGTATTTATGGGAATAACAATTTGGTGTTGATTCGGTTGCATGGAGCTCATCATCGGTTTGTAAGCAAACTGCTTTTCAAATAATGCACTAATCATGGAAAAGCTCTCGGTCTCCATCATCACCCTTAACGAGGAAAAAAATATCCGCCGCTGCCTGGAATCTGTTGCCGGCATCGCCGATGAAATCGTGGTGGTGGATTCCTTTTCAAAGGATCAGACCGAAGCCATCTGCAGCGAGTTTGGCGTGAGGTTCAGCACCCACAAGTTCGACGGACATATCGAACAAAAAAACAGGGCGATGGAGCTTTGTCAATATGAACACATACTTTCTCTGGACGCCGATGAGTCCCTCTCGGATAAGCTGAAACAATCCATCCTCCGCGAAAAGGAAAAGGGTTTCCCTGCAAAGGCTTACCGGATGAACCGGCTGACCAATTATTGCGGAAGCTGGATCCGGCATTCGGGCTGGTATCCCGATCGTAAAATCAGATTAATACACCGAAACTATGGCTATTGGGGCGGTGCCAACCCACACGACCAACTCATTCCAAAGCCCTGCGTAAAAGTTGAGCAACTGCAGGGCGATCTGTTTCATTATTCGTATTACACCACCGAGGATCACTTCAAACAGGTGGAATATTTTACAACAATAGGTGCAGATTCATATTACAAACAGGGCAAAAAGGCTCCCTTAGCAAAACTTTATCTGGCACCTATTGGGAAGTTTGTTCGCGACTATTTTTTCAACAGAGGTTTCCTCGACGGGAAAGCCGGCTGGCAGGTTTGTACCATCTCGGCTAAAGCTACTTTCCTCAAATACAAAAAATTACGCAAGCTTCACAGACAAAAAGCCTATGAATAAAATCCTCATCAGCCGTACCGACAGCATTGGCGATGTGATGCTTACCCTTCCATTATGTGGGTGGATAAAAGAACATCTGCCCGAAACAAAGCTGGTTTTTCTAGGTAAAAACTATACCCGGGCCATTGCAGCTTCCTGCATCCATATCGATCAGTTTATCAGCTGGGACGAGCTCAGTACATTGTCTCAGACTGATCAAATCAATCTACTGAAGCAACATAACTGTGAAGCTGTGATACATGTTTTCCCTCAGAAAGAAATTGCCCGACTTGCTGCAAAGGCAGGTATCCCAATTCGTATCGGGGCTACCGGCAGATGGTATCACTTCCTTTATTGCAATAAGCTGATTCCGCTTACGCGAAGACGCTCAGATAAGCACGAAGCACAGCTTAACATCGCATTGGCTCAGGGACTGGGAATCAAATCATCAATTGGACTCAACGAAATTCATAATTTTTATGGTTTCAGGCCGGTCAGCTCTCTTCCTGACGAAATTATTACATTGATGGATCCTGACAAAGTAAAACTGATCCTCCACCCGCGCTCCAAAGGAAGTGCACGCGAATGGGGCCTCGATAATTTTAAAGCACTCATACAACTTTTACCTGAAAAAAAATACCAGCTTTTTATCTCAGGAAGTGCAGCCGAAGGCGAAGAACTGAAGGAGTGGATCAAAGGACTTCCGTCTCATGTGATCAATCTTTGCGGCAGGATGAAGTTAGATGCCTTTATAGCTTTCATTGCACAGGCAGACGGATTAATAGCCGCAAGCACCGGTCCCCTGCACATTGCCGCTGCATTGAATAAGATTGCACTGGGCATCTATCCTCCCATGCATCCTATCCATCCGGGACGTTGGGCCCCTCTGGGGCAAAATGCGGCTTTTGTTGTGAAACCAGGCAGCTGCAACGACTGCCGAAAAAGCATAAAATGTCATTGTATTGCCGAAATTACTCCGGAATCCGTTGTTGAGCAACTAAATCGTTTGCTGAAATGAAAACTACTGACAAATGGCTCGTAATCGTAAATCCAACAGCTGGTGTTGGCAAAGCAGCAAAAGACTGGCCCGGGATAGAACAGCTGCTCATCAACGAAGGTTTCGATTTTAAAGCTGTCGTCACCAAACATCCTTTTCATGCCATCAGCCTGGCACGCGATCTGGTGCGACAGCATGGCTATCAAAAAATTATTGCCGTAGGCGGCGATGGCACGCTGAACGAGGTGGTAAACGGTATTTTTCAGCAAAACCGATTCCCTACCACCGATATCATGCTCGGAATGATTACCGTTGGCACTGGTAACGACTGGGGCAGGATGTACGAATTTCCAAAAAAATACAAAAAGGCCATTCGCATCCTCAAAAATGAACGCACTTTTCTGCAGGATGTGGGCAAGGTGAAATACCGCTACGATAGCGAAGACAAAAGCCGCTATTTCATCAATATGGCAGGCATGGGTTACGATGCTCTGGTAGCCAAAAAAACCAACCTGATGAAAGCCCGCGGCAAAGGCGGAACACTCGCCTATCTTTATAATCTGGTTACCGGATTGTTTCAATACAAAAACACTCACCTGCACATCAAAGTGGACAACAAAGAAGTACTCAACGATAAGGTTTTCAGCCTGAGCATCGGCATCTGCAAATACAATGGCGGTGGCATGATGCAACTGCCTAAAGCCATTCCGGATGACGGACTTTTTGATATCACAGTGATTCGCAAAACATCGAAATTCAGGGTAGTCAAAAACATCAAAAATCTTTACGACGGCAGTTTTATCAAGCTTCCGGAGGTTTCTGTTTTTACTGGAAAACAAATCACCATCACCTCCATACCTCCGCATTCTATCTACCTCGAAACCGATGGCGAATCACTGGGCAACTCACCCCTCGATTTCGAAATCGTTCCAAAAGCCGTGAAATTGATTATCCGTAAAAAAGCCTTAAAAAAATTAGCTCAAAACCTTTAAATACAAAACTTTATACCATGAAAAAAGTTATCAGTACAACAAATGCACCTGGAGCCATCGGCCCCTACAGCCAGGCCATCGAAGCCAATGGAATGATTTTTATTTCCGGACAGGTTCCCATTGATCCGGCAACCGGAAAAGTGGTGGAAGGCGACATTACCGCACAAACCGAACAGGTGATGAAAAACCTCGAAGCCATACTGAAAGCAGCGGGTAGCAGCTTTAGCCAGGTAGTAAAATCAACCTGCCTGCTCAGTGATATGGCCAATTTTGCAGCCATGAATGTTGTTTATGGCAGCCGCTTTGCCGAAAATCCGCCGGCAAGAGCAGCCTTCGCAGTAAAAACTTTGCCGCTCAATGTGCTTGTGGAAATTGAAATGATTGCCCTAAAAGCATAAATATTTCGAATCTCTCTCTAAAAAATCGCATTTTAATATTCTCCTGCTGATTGCGCAGATTATCGCAGATATATACGATCGATTATCATCGCATTAAAAAAATCAGTGTAAACCGACGCAATCTGCGGGAGTCATTTTTCATTGTTCAACTTCAGTACTTTCAATCCATATACTGATCGATTAGAATGTTAGTAATTAAGGAAAAAGATTACAAAGCATTCAGCCAAAAAAAAACATATCAGTACGTTTGATTTACCTGATCAACTCTTGTCTGAGTATTTCCAATTCTGTGAGCGCACTTCTGCGGATGTTGCGGCCACGGTG
>JAQVGO010000053.1 GCA_028696715.1 Bacteroidales bacterium | reverse complement strand
CCTGATTTCGAATGCTTCCTGTACAACGAACAATGTGGCACCTTTGATAAAAATACTGCACGAAAACTGGGGAGTTCAAAAAGGTTTTATCACAACGGTTCATTCCTATACAAAAGATCAAAACCTGGTTGACGGGCCACATAAGGATTGGCGTCGCGGACGTGCTGCTGCTCACTCTATCGTGCCAACCACAACTGGAGCAGCCAAAGCTGCCACCAGAATTTTCCCTCACCTGAAAGGAAATCTGGGAGGTGCGGGAATTCGCGTTCCAGTGCCGGATGGATCGCTGACCGACCTTACCTGTACGCTTGATAAATCGACCAGTGTGGAAGAAATAAACGCAGCTTTTAAAGCTGCAGCTGAGAACGAGCTCAAAGGAATTTTACAATATACCGAAGATCCTATTGTATCCACAGATGTGATTGGCAACACACATTCAGCTGTTTTTGATGCCGGCCTAACGGCCGTGCTTGGCGATAAAAACAAACTCGTAAAAGTAGTAGCCTGGTACGATAATGAAATGGGTTATGCCAGCCGCCTGGTCGAACTGATTGCCAAATTTGTATAAGCTTTGGATCATTTTGACCAAATCGTTGTGGGCGGCGGTCTTGCCGGGAGTGTGCTGGTTTATCAACTTACGCAACAAGGACAACACATTTGCTGGATACATAAAGGGCAAGAAAAAAGCTCAACAGCAGTTGCTGCAGGACTGATTAATCCATTAGTGTTCAGGTACCTGACTTCGGTTTGGAAAGCGAACGAACTACTGCCAGAGGCTGTAAACTTCTACCAAACGATTGAAGAAATTTCACAAAGAAACTTTTTGCATCCAATTACAATCGCTAAAGTTTTTGGAGATCAGGATGAGGCCATATGGCAGCAGAAAATGAAAAAACCAGAAATTGCTCAATGGATTGATAGTATTGGAAATGTTCCTCATAATGATTTTCTTTTTCAACCATTCGGTGCGGGTTTTGTGCAAGGGTATTGGTTGGACACTGTCGTTTTCCTTGAGGAAATCAATAAAATTGTGGCTGGCCAAGCGGTGATTTTATCAGAAAGATTTGATTTGGATGAGCTGCATCTTACGAGTGATGGGGTTACTTATAAAAATCGCTTTCATGCCAAGAAACTTATTTTCTGCGAAGGCTGGCAGGCTGTAAAAAACCCGTTTTTTGATTTTGTTCCTTTCAGGCCGGTAAAAGGGGAATTACTTACGCTTAAAATTGAAAACTTAAACAGCAATTATTTGCTCAATAAAGATGTTTTTTTATTGCCATTAGGCCATGATATCTTTCGATTAGGATCAACTTATGATTGGAACGATCTATCTGATGAACCCACCAAATCAGCTAGAGCAAATTTATTAACCAAGCTGGCTTCTTTTTTAAACACTAAAGTTGAAGTGATTGATCATCAAGTAGGTGTAAGGCCTGCTATAGCTGATCGCCGTCCTGTCTCAGGTGTTCACCCAGATTATCCACAACTGGCAATTTTTAATGGATTGGGCGCGCGCGGGGTGATGATAGCTCCTTGGCTAGGGAAACAATTTTTGGAGCTTTTGCTACATCAAAAGCCATTGAATGAGGAAATTGATTTGAATAGGTTTGTGAAAAAATAATGTTTCATTGCACAATTAAAATGGCAATAATTCCGTCCACTACGGGACGGATTGTTTATTTTTGGAATGTTTTTCTACCCATATTTGATCCCTACGGGCTCAGAGGTTCAGATTCTAGTTTAGTCGAATTTTCTACAAACTTTTTTGGATCAAACTGTCCGGTGTCGGTGCCGTTAGGCACCAAATATGGGTAGAAAACAGGATTATCAATCGAAGTGCCGTCCCGTCAGGGACGGAATCATTCCAATAATAATCAATGATGTATCCTCGCCTCAGGGACGGAATGGTCTTTCTTGTGATTTTTCTACCCGTATGCGATCCCTACGGGATCAGGTTACAGAGCTTAGAATATTATTCAAAAAAATATTTTGTCTCATCAGGCTCGGTGCCGTTAGGCACCAAATATGGGTAGAAAAACAGGATTATCAACCGAAGTGCCGTCCCGTCAGAGACGGAATTATGCTATAAATCAAATCGTTTCAATTCCAATTTTTCACCATCAAAAACGGAATAGGTAAAGTTCGTAACCCAATCACCCAGGATGATCATTCTCGCCTTTTCATTTAGCTGAAAATCAAGTGGAATATGCCGGTGACCAAAAATATAAAAGTCGTATTGCTCACCTGATTTAATGAGGTTTTGACAATGGTGATACAGCATTTCTTCTTCGGCAACGATTTTAAAATTGCTTTTTTCTTCGCGAGCCACGTTAGCAATCCGACTTTTATGCGAGAAATAAAGCCCCATCCGCGTTCCAAGATCAGGATGTAGCCACCGGAAAAGCCATTGATTAATGCTATTTTCAAAAACCTTTTTCAAAAATTTGTAGCCATTATCTCCCGGGCCAAGACCATCGCCATGTGCCAAATAAAAGTGTTTCCCATTAAATTCCCTGACTTGTGGTTTACGATGTAGGTGAATTCCAGCTTCTTTTTGCAGGTAATCAAAAGCCCAGATGTCGTGATTTCCTCTGAAGATATGCACAGGAATTCCACTATCGGTGATTTCTGCTAGTTTGCCTAAAAGCCTCACATAACCTTTGGGCACCACCGTTTTGTATTCAAACCAAAAATCAAACACATCTCCCATCAAAAAGATTTCGGCAGCCTGATATCGAATGCTTTCGAGCCAGGAAACCAGTTTCTTCTCCCGTTTCAAACTGCTGTCGTGATCGGGTACTCCCAAATGAAAATCGGAAGCAAAATAGATATGTTTGCCTTGTTGCGGCATGTGATTTAGATGATATCTTTTTGAAGCAACACTTTGATGATTTGCGTCATCAGCGGCTGAGCCTTTCCGGCAGCATCAACAACTTCTTCGTGCGAAATCTCATGGATTTTTCCTTTCACACCTAGATCTGAGATCACAGAAACGGCAAAAACAGGCAGTTTCATATGACGTGCCACGATCACCTCCGGAACTGTTGACATCCCAACGGCATCCGCACCAATCACACGGATGTAATGGTATTCTGCCGGTGTTTCAAAGGTAGGGCCTGAAACAGCAGCATAAACACCTTCAAACACTTTGATGTTGAGTGATTTGGCAACTTCATGGGCGGTCTTCAGGATTTTTTTGTCGTAGGCTTCGCTCATATCCGGAAAGCGGGTGCCCAGCCGATCATCATTTTTTCCAATCAAAGGGTTGGGCATCAGGTTGATATGATCTCTGATAAACATCAGGTCACCTACTGAAAAATCAGGATTGAGGCCGCCGCTGGCATTCGAAACAATTAATAACTTTACGCCAAGCAGTTTCATCACCCTGACCGGAAAAGTAAGTTCGGCCGGTGAGTATCCTTCATAAAAATGAAAACGCCCTTGCATGGCAATAATTCTGCGACCATTAAGATTTCCAAAAATCAGACGTCCCTGGTGGCCATGTACGGTAGAAACCGGGAAATGTGGGATGTTTTCGTAAGAAATGGCTGTTACAATCTCCATTTCATCTACCAAGCCTCCAAGCCCGGTTCCTAAGATAATACCAATTTCTGGTTGAAAATCGTTGATTGACCGGATATAATTAACGGTCTGCTGTAGTTGTTCTAACATATTCATTTAGCTGTTGATCAAAACTTTGCTGTTCGTCTTCATGGAAATTAACCTCAATCGGAACATAGAACAGTGGTATATTTTTGAACAGGCTAAAGTACGGAGAATCGATCAAACGCATGGCATCTTTTTCTGTTGTTACGATTATCTTGTTTTTGCCAAGTATGTTTTCGTATTCATTTACAATATGATGCATGTCTTTTTGGGTGTAGATGTGATGGTCAGGAAAATCAACGGTAATTAGCTCAGTACATTTATTTTGTAGAAAATCCTGCAAGGGATAAGGGTTGGCAATTCCGCAAAATAACAAAATGGTAGATATCCTTCTGGGTGTTGCAGTTTGCCTGGTTTCGCCAACGGGTATCATCCTGCCATAACTCAGGTACGAGAAATAAAGGGTTTGAGAGGGTTTTGGCTGGATGATCTCTATAAGCCTTCTACGGGTGAAGGGTGAAAAAACCTTAGGTGTTTTTGTGACGATGATGATATCAGCCCTTTTAGCTGCTGCGGTAATATCTCGTAAATGTCCGGCAGGGAAAAGAAAATCATTGGGGTAGAGGTTGTGGAAATCCGTTAATAAAATGTTTAATCCGGCTCTGATTGCGCGATGTTGAAATGCATCATCAAGTAAGATTATTTCTGGCGGACTAGGTGAATTTAAAAGGGTATTAACGCCTCTTACTCTTTTCTCATCGACAGCTACTGTAACATTTTTGAATTTTTTAAAATATTGCATGGGTTCATCACCAATATCACGATAGGTCATCTCGCCTTTTGCAAGCAAAAATCCTTTAGTGCTTCTGCCGTAACCCCTGCTTAGTACAGCCGTTTTATATTTATTTGCAAACAGCCTGATCAAATATTCGATATGTGGTGTTTTGCCCGTTCCACCCATCGAAAGATTTCCAACACAAACGACTGGAATTTTAAAACTGGTTGATCGAAACACCCCCCAATCGTACAATGCATGACGTAGAATCAATACCAGTTGATAAATCCATAGAAACGGAAGTAAAATAATACGCATATTTACGATGGCCGCTTAGTGTGGGTTAAGTAAAAAAAATGCTTGCAGATAGTCCTTTTTATAAGTTCAAAAATATGTATTTTTACGCTAATTTCTTGTAAAATGTTACATTTAAAGAGGCTGCATTGGAATTTAACTTGAGTTAATGTATCGTATCAACTCAGGTTGAGGAGATTGACCTGGGAAAAGAATGTTTTATTGAACTTGACAGATTTTTTAAAAATATGAAAATTAAAGATTTATTATTGGTATTTACAGAGGTTGCTGATCTTTCACTTCAGGAGTCGTATGATAATTCAGGACTTTTAATTGGAAGCACTGATACGGAAGTGAATCGGGTGTTGTTGGCAATTGATGTTACGGAAGCGGTGATAGAAGAAGCTATTCAAAAAAAATGCGAACTCATCATTGCTCATCACCCATTGATATTCAAAGGTCTGAAACGTATCAGTGATGGAAATCTGGTTGAGCGAACAGTTACTGCTGCTATCAAAAACAATATTGCCATCGCAGCCATGCACACCAATTTGGACAATATAAAATCGGGTGTCAACGGTAAACTTGCTGCAATTTTGGAAATAAAGAATACTAACATGCTCAGTGCTTCAAATGATAAACTCAAAAAGCTGAGCGTATTCTGTCCGCTTGCCCATGCCGATCAGCTGCGACAGGTCATGTTCGAAAGCGGGGCAGGACATATCGGAGCTTATGATAGTTGTAGTTTCAATACCAGTGGAACAGGAACTTTCAGAGGTGGCGAGCAAACAAATCCGTTTGTTGGCCAAATTGGTAAGCTACATCAGGAAGAAGAAATCCGAATCGAGACTATATTGCCTGATTATCTTCTTAATAAAGTGATTACAAATATGTTGGCGGCGCATCCTTACGAAGAAGTAGCCTACGACATTTATCCGCTTGAAAATAATCACAATGCCATTGGTTCCGGATTGATCGGTGAATTGGATTCACCGGTAGGGGAAGTTGAGTTTTTGAAATTCATTCAACAAAAATTAGGGACACCTGTTTTAAAACATACGGCTTTCACCGGGAAAAAAGTGCAACAAATTGCAATTTGTGGCGGGTCGGGTGCATTTTTATTGCACAAGGCAAAGGCAGCCGGAGCTGATGTTTTTGTTACAGCCGACCTGAAATACCACGATTTTTTTGAAGCCGATGGCAAATTGTTGGTTGTGGATGCAGGGCATTTTGAAACTGAACAATTTACGAAAGAATTAATGGCTGAGATGATTCGAAAAAAAATTCCTAATTTTGCAGCCCTGATTTCAGAAGTAGATACAAATGCAGTCAGGTATTTCCGAAATTAAAAAAGATCAAAAATATGGCAGTTGAAAAGCAGGCTGAAAAAACTAAAGCCACCAAAAAGGCTCAGGTAGAAGAAGTTGCAGAAGTAAGTGTTGAACAAAAACTTGTAGCACTTTATACTTTACAACAGATTGATTCGCAGATCGACAGAATCCGTATCATCCGTGGTGAGCTTCCACTTGAGGTGCAGGATTTGGAAGATGAGATTATTGGCCTCGAAACACGCGTGGACAATATTGACAATGAAATGAAATCCTTGTCAAGTGCCATTACCGAGAAAAAACAGGCTATCAAGGACAGCGAAACCCTGATAAAACGTTACGAAGAACAGCAACAAAATGTGCGTAACAACCGCGAATACGATTCGCTTTCGAAGGAGAGTGAGTTTCAAACCCTCGAAATTCAGCTGGCCGAAAAACGAATTCGCGAGTTCACCGAAAAACTTACCGAGCTGGAAGAACTGATGAAAATCGCCAAAGAGAAATTGAGCGATCGTAGTGCTGATCTGGAAGTGAAAAAGTCAGAGCTTAATTCGATCATCGAAGAAACCGAGAAGGATGAAAAGGCTCTGATTGAGAAATCTAAGGAAAACGAGAAACTCATCGAAGACCGCTTGTTGGTTGCTTACAAACGTATTCGTACCAACGCCAGAAACGGGCTTGCCGTGGTGCAGATCGAACGCGATGCCTGCGGTGGTTGTTTCAACAAGATTCCGCCTCAACATCAGCTTGACATCAGGATGCACAAAAAAATTATTGTGTGTGAGTATTGCGGACGTATTTTGGTCGATCACGAAATTGCCGAGCATTATTCTTCCTGATTCGGAGAAATCATTATCATTGAAGGGAATAGCAGTTTAGTTGTTCCCTTTTTTGTTAGTTTTACCTGTTTAATTTATGTTCTACCTTGCAAAAACACCTGATATTTATAATTTTATTTAACTTGTTGACATTAAGTTTGCTAGCCACTAATTGGAATTTTGAGGCAAAATGTCAGGAGGCTTACCAGGCAACATTGAATCTGCAGTTTGAGAAAGCCGATTTGTTATTGGTCGATGTTAAGGCTGAATCCGAGCCAAATGCCTGTGTTGCATTGATCGAAAACTATCAGGACTTTCTGCAGATTTTTATTTTGGAAGAAGAGTCGGTTTTCAAAGCGAAAGAATCAAATCGTAAATCAAGGATAAAACAGCTGGAGGCATTGCCTGATCATGAACCTTTTAAAAAGTGGTCGCTGGCTGTTGTAAATCTGCAATGGGCCTTTAGCCGATTGAAATTCAAAGAATATTTTACGGCTGCATTTGAGATCAGAAAGGCTTATTTTTTGCTGAAAGCAAATCAGGAGCAGTTTCCTGATTTCGCACCAAATCTGCTTGGTGCAGGATTGTTGAATGCCATTTTAGGGACTGTTCCGCCAGAATACACCTGGGCATTGGATATGGCCGGGATGGGTGGAAGCATACAGCAAGGCAGAAAGCAGCTTTGGCAACTTGCGCAGCTGGCAAAGGAGGATGAAAAAAATGCGATTTGGTTGCCTGAAACCTTGTTTTATTTGAGCTTTATCGAAATCAACCTGAGTACTGATACGCTTGCGGCTCAACGCGTGATGGAGGAGCTGAAAAAGATTGAAGATAAAACACCACTCTTGCTTTATGCTGAAGCAAATCTGTTGATGCGAAGCGGAAAAAATGATGATGCAGAAAAGCTGCTCGAAATTCGTGATAGCTTTGAAATGGATATACCCTTTTATTACCTGGATTACCTCTATGCTGAAACCTTGTCGCGAAAGCTGGATCATAGGGCAATAATCTATTTTCGAAAGTATGAAGCCAGTTTCAGAGGGATTAATTACAAAGCTGATGCGCTGCGCAAAATCGCCTGGATGGATTTGATAAAGGGAGATACGAGTAATTATTTGCAGGCATTGAAGGCAGTGCAAAAATATTCAAAAGTTCAGGTGGATGCAGATAAGCAGGCAATTTATGATGCTGAAAATCAAATAATTTATCATCCTGAGCTTTTGAGGTCGCGTTTGCTTTTCGATGGAGGGTATTATCAGCAAGCCGAAGCAGTTCTGGAAGCAATTTCACCTTCCGGATTTCAGGAAAAAGATTTAATTGAATATTATTACCGGCAGGGCAGGGTGGCAGATCGGTTAGTCAAACAGGATGCTGCAATCCAAAATTATAAGCAAACAATTTTGCTGGGCGAAAAGTTGCCGTATTACTACGCAGCCAATGCAGCACTGAAGCTGGGCGAACTATACGAGATACAAAATAATGCTGATAGGGCTATCAATGCCTTTGAGAAATGTCTGGGGATGAAACCCGACAATTACCGAATCAGTATTCATCAGAAGGCCAAAGCAGGTTTAAACCGTTTACAAAAAAAATGAGACAACAAATTGTTATCTCATTTTTTTTAAGCTGATCAGAACCAATTAATCAGAATTTAAATCGTGCAGTAAGTGCAAAATGATTTGAAGTAAATTCTTGTCTGGTAGGATTGGTTTCCCAGTTTACGGAGCTGTACAAATAATAATTGTTTGATCTCTGGCCGTTCACATAAGCCAGATCCAGACTAAAATCACGTTCGGAATAGCCAATTCCAAACGACAGGTTTGTGAGCTCCAGATCATTGCCCTTAGCATAGGGGCTGCCATAAATGGCATAACCTGCTCTGAAACTGAGATTACTGTAGCGCCACTCTGTTCCCAATCTCAGATTGGCCGTTGAACCGTAGATGTCTTTGATGTTATCGTTTTCATCTGCGAATGCATAACCAGCTGACCGAAGTTTCATATTGCTGTAATCCACAAACTCGTAATCGGCACTCACCGAGCCATATTTGCCAATAATAAAAGCAACACTTCCGATGGCTTTGAGCGGAGTTGTTAACTCGTATTCATATTCGCCGGTAGGTGAATCTTCTCGTTTATAACTCATTTCGGTTTCATAAAAAGGCACTAATGTGGCATCAGTACTGGTGTACCATACGTCTTTTAATCCATAGTAATATGTTGGCGTATGAAAGGCTGCCCCAATGCGCAACCAGTCAACCGGCCACAATATGGCTCCTAATTTCAGATTTATTCCCCAGCCTTTCGATTCGCGGGTTTCTTTGTAGTTCCATTCATCGAAGTAGGGATCGGCATCTGCTGCATCATATTCGGTATAAACCGATTCTTCGAAGAAGCGTATATAAGGCAAACCAACCGTTGCACCCAGGAATAGCTTATCATCCAGATTGGCACTGGCGGCGAATAACCACTCACTGTTTGATCCCCAGGTTTTGGTTTGCTTTTGCTGGCGAATCCCACCCGGAGGCACCGGACTGGAATAAATAAGATCACCATCTTCATTTCTAACTGTGTCTATCACATAAACACTCCAAGCCGGAAAAATATCGAAAGGAAATTTATCATAAATCTCATCATCAGCCGGATAAGTAATCCAAACTTTATCCAGATAAACATCCACCAATGAATGTTCATCGTTATCGCCCCTGATAAAGCTTCTGTTGTTGAAGCTGTTGGTTCGGTTCATCCCAAAGGCAAACTGGTAGTATCTCCAAGGGCTTGAGCTAGTTCCTTCGGGGATGGGATTGGTGATTATAAAACCTAAATTGCTTATCCCCAAATTTGTTCTGGAGTCTTCGCCAAACATTCCATTATAGGTTGAAGCGGTTTTTCCGGTCGAAATCTCAGGCGTAAAAGTAAACTCCGAGCTACGGTATAGTCCCATCCCGGCAGGGTTAGTGCTGAGTGTTGAAAAGTCGGCACCAAGTGCCCCAAATGCGCCGCCCATGGCCATACTTCGGGCTGTTCCCTGATAAAAGCTCTGCGAAAAAACTAAGGCATCTACTTCGTTTTGTGCCTGTGCAAAGCTTGTTAGTAGCAGTATTATTCCTATTAACTTAATCCTTTTCATAGTTTCTTTTTTATTTCGAATAAAAAACCCACAATTTACTTCTGTGAGCAGTTTTGTGGGTTTTATTAAATAATCATTTACCTGAATTTGTGCATCCTTAACAGCCTATCGTCTGCCTCCTCGCGATGAGCTTCCGGAAGAGCTGCTACTACCGCGACTTGAACTTCCGCTTGAGCTGCTCCCGGATGAGCCTCTCGAAATTGTTCCGGACGAACTTCTTGATGGTGAGCTTGTACTTCTCGAAGGTGAGCTGTAGCTCCGTGTGTTCGTGTTCCTCGACGGACTCGAATAAGTTGGCGACTGTCTGGTAGTTGAGGGACGCGATTGGATAGTAGAATTACCTGAAGGTCGTGTAGTGTTACTTCTTGTGTCGCGTTGTGGCCTCACGTACTCAGAGCTTGAACGTGGCTGACGATCGCTGGGCGAAGTGTAGGTTTTCGGCCTTTCGTATCTGGTATTATTAGGGGCTGTGGCATTTTCAGCCGGTCTCTGATACCTGTTTCTGTATTCCGTAACCTTTTCATTTGCCGTAGGTCGGGCTTCACGCTGTGTTGTTGTAGCTCTTTCAGTTTGTGGCCTTTCGATCCTGTTTGTTGAGCTTGCCGGTCTGGCCTGGCGATCCACAGTTTGTCTTTGTTCTGTTGTGCCTCTGCTTTCGCCCGTGTTACTTCCTCTTGCTGAAGTAGCTCTTTCGGAAACAGTTCTTCCGCCAGTTGCAGTTCCGGTTCGTGTGCCACGACTGCCAACAATGGTTTCTTTGTTATTGTCACCAGATCCTCTCACACCTCTGGTACTTCCGGTAGTGTGTGGCGTTCCTCCGGCCAAACTACTTCTATGTCCATAATATCTGTTCGAACGGCCATAATCCGGATATCCCCAACCGCCACCATCGTAGTAGCCATTATAATAACCATTCCAGTAGCCATGGTTGTATCCGCTCCAGTATGAGCCACCCCATCCCCAACTAGGACCCCAGGCGTACCATGGATCATAGAAGAAAGGATCATAATATCCCCCCCAGCCATAGCCGTAGTAAGGTCTGTAGAAAGGACTGTAATAGCGGCTTCCATAGTAAGGATAACCATAGCTGTATCCGAACGACCAGCCATAAGGATATCCTATTCCAAGGTAGAAATTACTTCCGCCACAATCATAACAATTTGTGTTGTAGCTATCGTAATAACCAAAATTGGAAGACGAACCTGAGCCAAACCTTCTTATCCGGCTGGTGTAATCACTGTCGTAATAAGTTTCGGTTGTGGTGTAAGTGGTGCCATCAGTTTCGGTTACTGTTTCGGAGGTCTGATAAACCGGTTCGGCCGGAACAGTATTCACAGTTTGAGCAGCATCATCCTGATAATAGGTTTCATAATCGTAATTGCTGCTACTTTTAACTGTTGCTGAAGTATAAGTCTTGTTGGGACTTGCTTCAGCCAGTTTTTCCTGTTTTCCGGAAGCAGGTGTTGCATCGCCGTTTCGCGAATAATAAACATCGTCGTAAACAGCACCGCTCGAAGCACATCCTGCAGTTAGCAGAACCAGTGCGATGTAGGTTAAATTTAAAGTTTTCATTTTACGTCCTCCCGACTTTTATGTGTTATCCCTAAAGGATTTTACTAATTTTGCATTTTCATCGTAAAAAATACAAATACTATACCAAAAATTCATGGCCAAAGAATTAACCTCTCGCGAAGATAATTATTCTCAGTGGTACAACGACCTTGTTACCAAAGCCGATCTGGCAGAAAACTCAGCAGTAAGAGGCTGTATGGTAATTAAACCCTATGGATATGGCATCTGGGAACGCATGCAACAAGCTCTGGATAAGATGTTTAAGGATACAGGACACGAAAATGCCTATTTCCCGCTTTTCATTCCAAAATCTTTTTTCAGCAAAGAAGCCAGCCATGTGGAGGGTTTTGCAAAGGAATGTGCAGTAGTAACCCACTACCGTCTCAAGAATGATCCTAATGGAAAAGGGATTGTTGTTGATGAAGATGCCAAGTTGGAAGAGGAACTTATCGTTCGTCCCACTTCTGAAACTATTATTTGGGACACCTACCGCGACTGGATTCAGAGCTATCGCGACCTGCCTTTGTTAATCAATCAATGGGCTAATGTGGTGCGCTGGGAAATGCGTACACGTTTGTTTTTGCGCACGGCAGAATTTTTATGGCAAGAAGGTCATACGGCTCATGCCACTAAAGATGAGGCAATTGCCGAAGCAGAGCAGATGCTGCGGGTTTATGCGGAGTTTGCTGAAGAATGGATGGCCGTGCCTGTACTCAGAGGCGTAAAATCTCCTAACGAACGCTTTGCCGGGGCCGTTGAAACTTATTGTATTGAAGCTTTGATGCAGGACGGAAAAGCACTACAGGCTGGAACCTCGCATTTTTTGGGACAAAACTTTGCCAAAGCTTTCGACGTGAAGTTTTTGAACAAAGAAAACAAACAGGACTTTGTTTGGGCTACTTCATGGGGCGTTTCAACACGTTTGATGGGAGCACTGATCATGTCGCATTCTGATGATAATGGATTGGTGTTGCCTCCAAAACTCGCTCCTATTCAGGTTGTTATCGTGCCGATTTATAAAAATGATGAGCAGTATGAACTAATTTCTGATAAAGCCACTGAAATTAAAAAGGCCTTGGAGACAAAGGGAATCAGGGTGAAATACGATGGCCGTACAACGCAAAAACCTGGCTATAAATTTGCGGAATGGGAATTGAAAGGTGTTCCGCTTCGCCTGGCAATCGGGCCGCGCGACCTTGAGAACAATACTGTTGAAGTAGCGCGCAGGGATACCCTTGAAAAAGAATCGCTATATCAGCAAAATCTGGAACAAAAAGTAGCTAATTTGCTGGAGCAGATTCAAAAGAACCTTTTTCAGAAAGCCCTGGATTTCAGGAATGAAAATACTTTTAAAGTTGATAATTGGAGCGACTTTAAAGTCAGGATCGAAAAAGGCGGTTTTGTGATGGCACATTGGGATGGTACTTCCGAAACAGAACAAAAAATCAAGGAAGAAACCAAGGCCACAATTCGTTTGATCCCGATTGAAGGCTATCCCGAAGAAGGCAATTGTATTTACAGCGGGAAACCTTCGGCACAGCGGGTTTATTTTGCCAGGGCATATTAGGCTCAATTATCATTGTATTATTAAAAAGCCTGGTAGCATTTTCTGCCAGGCTTTTATCTATACATTTTTCCTTTCATAAATCAATTTACCTTGTTGATTGATATGATCTTTTAAAGAATCATTGCGGATGCTGTGGTAATTGATCACATCAAAAAAATAAGGCATCAAACTGTTTTCATTTAGTTCAAAATGAATTGAGGCAACAATTTTCTCAGTAAGCAAATCACCAAAAAGTGCCAGATCCACATCGCTTCCTGCCTGGTAATTTCCTAATGCTCTGCTGCCAAAAATTATTACTTTCTCAAGTTCGGCATAGCGATTAAAGATTGCTTCAATCTGCAATAAGTCAGCTTGTTGAAGTCCAAACATCAGATTTTTTGTGAAAGTTTAATTTTTAGTTCCAGCAACAAAGGTAAGTAGTTGTTTTTGATGTTATTTACCAATTCATTGGCAAGGGCTTCATTGTAGGTATGTACGCTAAGATTTCTATTTTCAAGTGCTTCCAACCATAAATGACCTTGCACAATCAACTCGATATTAAAAGCTTGCTTAATCGCATCGCGTGGTGATTTTATTTCAAGGAAACCCTCAGCTTCAAGGTAATCTTTCATTATTTTCCAGGCAAGCTCGAAACTGATTTCAAAGAAATGAATTACTCCAAAATGATGAAATTGGTCGGGATTTTGTATGGTTTTACTTTCTTCGATGATCTTCAATACTTTTTCAAAATCATGAAAAGAATGTTTCCAAGTATAAGCTTGATAGATCATAAAATCATCTTTTTTCAAAAGTACTCATTTCAATGATTTATGGAAAAACGGAAAGTGAGATAACTAAGAAGGCACCGAAACAATTCGATGCCTTCAAAAAAACTCAAGCTGCCAATCTATTTATTATCAAGCTTTTCCAAATTCTCCATGCCCTTCATGTTCATTGTTTTAGCCAGCTTTCCGATGGATTGCAAATCGATAGAACCCGTAAAACTCATCACAACCACTTCGCCACCGTCTTCGGCAATCATCAGCATTTCGCTGATTTTATCTCCGTTTTCTTTTTTGGTTAAAAAACGCACCTTTCCGTCTTTTTCTTCCACGCGCATCAGCTCGGCAAAGTCTTTGAAATTAACTGATTTATTCAATTCCGACATAAAATCAATCTTGCTCTTTTTAAGTGAATCTTCAAAAATCAGAATTTTCATGCCGTTGATTTGATTCACCAAATCGTTGAGTTCTTTTGCGTCTTCGCCCTCCATATTCTGGCTCAGGCCTGCAGCCAGTTTGAACATTTCGGAAGAGATGTTGATGGAAGTAAAATAGTCTTTGCCGGCATATTTTTCATAGAGTTTGTCGATCGAAGTAGTCTGTGAAAAACCCAGCAAAGGGAGCATAAAAGCCACGCTTAAGATGATAACATACTTTTTCATGATTATAAAATTTAAGGTTTATGTGTAAGATTTAAAAGATTTCGTGTTTGATCAATTTCGCCCAGGCGCAGGGTGTTTTCAATTCCGGCATTTATCCAGTTGAGTTTTTCCATTTTGCTCAGGCCTTTATCGAGTTTGGTTTCGGCCATAGCTGTGGTACTCAGGCCGTCCGAGAGTTTGAGCCCAACAAACTGCAAAGCTTTAGAAGCATGAGCATAAGCTTCAACAGGATCGTTAAAGGTGTCTTCAATTTTGCTTGTGCGATTAAAATCGAACAGACTGAAAAACAAAATTGCGATTGCCGCAACGGCTGCAACTATTGGCCACAGGAAAGTCTTTTTAATTTCCGATTTTTGATTGGCCAGCTGCTTATCAAAAGTGGCTTCAAAAGACTTGTCAGCAAGCGATACATTTTTATTGTGTTTGAATAGCGGTCTGATCGACTGCCATTCTTCAGGAATTTCTTCCTGTTCAAAATATTCCCTGAGTAGCGCCTCCTCCTCCAAAGTGGTAAGGCCCTCGAAATATTTTTCGATAAGTTGATTAATAGCTTTGTATTTCATAGTTGTGTTGTTGAATCAATTGTTGCCGGATTTGTTTTCGTGCCCGCGAAAGGTTTACCCGAACGGCATTCAAAGTCATGCCGGTAATTGTTGCGATTTCTTCAAACTCGTATTGTTCCACGTCCCTTAACTGAATGATGATCTTTTGCTGCTCAGGCAAGGCGTCGATCAAAAAATTGATCTTTAACGCATCATCTTTTAGTTCAGCAAGCTGGTGCGGATCAGGCAAATTGCTGCTGCTCTGCTCATCATTATACAAGGGTAAATTGGTTCGGCGCTTGGCTTTGAGCTGATCCAGACAATAATTCTTTGTCATGGTCATGGCCAGGGCTTCTTTGCTGTTGTACTGATGGAGCGACTTTCGCATTTTCCAGAGTTTGAGATAGGTTTCCTGAACAGCATCCTCAGCTTCCTGTTGGTCTGATAAAAGACGCAGGCTTAAGCGGTAAAGCTTATTTTTAAATCCAAATAACTGCTGCTTAAAGTCTTCAGAATTCATAGGTGCTGTTCTGATGTCAAGACGAATATACTTTCAAAACATTACATGGCTCCATTTTGTCTGCTCAAAGGTGTACCATAATATAGTGCCACGAATAAATCGTTGCACGGCTTGCAATTTAGAAACTTTCTTGATACTTGGCGAGATGTCCAATTTTTGTTGTCCGGCATGTTTTTTTCTCTATTTTTGTTCTCTTAAGTTTCTGAAGTCAATTATTCTAATGTATAATTAAAACCTAACTAACTATGTTTAAAGGACATCCAAAAGGATTGATCATTGCGTTTTTCGCAAATATGGGAGAGCGGTTCGGCTTTTATACCATGATGGGTATTTTGGTGTTTTATCTGACTGCCAAGTACGGATTAACCGAATCTAATGCCGGAGTTGTATATAGTGTGTTTTATGCACTCATTTACGGATTGGCATTGGTAGGAGGTATTGTTGCCGACCGCACCATGAATTATAAAGGGACAATTTTTGTTGGTCTGGTTACCATGCTTGCAGGCTATGTGTTGATGACTATTCCCGGATTTGGGCTGGTTTTCACCTTAGTCGCCCTCTTTGTAATTGCCTTTGGTAACGGACTTTTCAAAGGCAACCTGCAGGCTGTTGTTGGCCAGATGTATGATGATCCCAAGTATGCTCACCTGCGCGATTCTGCTTTTAGTGTATTTTATATGGGAATCAATATCGGCGCCTTGTTTGCTCCAAGTGTGGCAGCCGGTATCATCAACTGGTTTATCAAGTCAGAAGGATATTTACGTGATAACGAACTGCCAAGCCTCATTCATAAATATCAGGATGGTCTTTTGGGCGACACTACTCCTTTGCAGGTTTTAGCTTCAAAAGTTTCCGGATATAGCGTAAGCCTGGAGCAATTGCCAGAGTTCTCCGAAAAATACCTCGCTGCTTACAGTGCAGGATTTAATTATGCTTTTGGTGCAGCAGCAGTAACAATGATCATTTCTTTCCTGGTGTTTACGATGTTTAAGAATAAACTTCCTGATGTGAAGAAAAAGATTGCCAAGGAAGGCGAAAAAATCATCGAAATGAGCAAGGAAGAAACCAAACAGCGTCTCACTGCCTTGTTCCTGGTATTTGGTGTGGTTATTTTCTTCTGGATGGCATTCCATCAAAATGGCCTGACCATGAACTTCTTTGCCCGCGACTACACAGAAACTTCCGTTGGCCCCGGCACCTATCTCATATTTAATATCTGGTCGTTGCTGTCAATTATTGTTGGTATTTTTGGGTTGAGTGCACTTATCAATAAAAAATCGAGCGCGAAATCTAAATTTATTGGCGCAGCAGTTGCCTTCCTGGCAGCTATCGGGGTGTATTATTTCTATACGAACAATGATGCGGTAAACCCCATCTCGCCAGAGATTTTCCAGCATTTTAATCCTGCCATGATTGTATTACTTACACCTATTATCGTTGGCTTGTTTGCCTGGCTCAACAGCAGAAAGATGGAGCCATCAGCACCACGTAAAATTGGTATTGGGATGATCATTACAGCTTTTGGATTTGTTATTCTTCTGGTTGGATCGATCGGCCTGGATCCTTTTAAAGAATTGATGCCCGATTCGCCACGTGTGAGTTCTTATTATCTCATCTCAACGTATTTCACGCTTACCATTGCCGAGCTGTTCCTCAGTCCGATGGGTATTTCCTTTGTATCAAAAGTTTCTCCGCCCAAATATCAGGGTTTGATGCAAGGCGGCTGGCTTGGTGCCACTGCATTGGGTAATCAGATGTTGTGGGTTGGTAGCTATTTGTACGAACGTGTTGCTATCTGGCAGGTTTGGTCAATCTTTATTGTATTGTCGCTTATCGCAGCAGCATTTATTTTCTCTATTATGAAAAAACTGGAAAAGGTTTCATAAATCTCATTTTAATATTCACAAAAGCCGCCGGAGTTAATACTTCTGCGGCTTTTGCTTTTGTACGAATGCATATATTTGTGCTATGAATTATCCTTGGGGCGATCAAAGGCGGTTTAACAGCTACACAGCTTATTTCAAAAAGATTTTTGGAGGAAGGATACAAAAAATCAGCCTGGA
>JAQVGO010000153.1 GCA_028696715.1 Bacteroidales bacterium | reverse complement strand
CAGAGGAAAACAAGATTTACAGAGCGCGTGGGAAATCCTTCCTGCCTGCTGAGGCAGTCAGAGTTTACCTGCTAAGAGCAGGCAGATCAGCAAAAAAACATATTAACCTCACTACAAGGCGTTTATAAACGTTAAATAAAATCTCGTCGCAGCAAATTTTACCGGTACTGCCTGCCTCATTATTTATAAGAAGCTGTACCTTGATCCTTCTTTTTCAACTGGAATTATCGCTTTTGGAATAAGAAACAAAACCTAAATTTTGATTTCTTGAAAAATCAACTTTTCTTGTTAAGTGTCAAAAATCTAGTGATTTTGATTTTTCAATGGTATTTATCGAATATTTTGACAGAAAACCTTGTAACTGTCAATAATAATGTATTTTTGACAAAAAGATAAATTAAGGTCAGATTTTACTGAACCATACGAAAGACCTAAGCCCTACAACAATTTGCCTCTTCTTCCTCCGGAAGACGACAAAGTAGAAACGAAAGAAGTTTTTCTTGCTTTAAACAATGCAAACAAAGCCCTTGCTGAACTAATTTGAATATTGACCTTTACAACATTTTGTCTGATTCATAAAGGAATTGAACTGCAAGAGTGAACCAATTTCAACGACCTTGCAATAGCATCGCCACGCTATTGCAAATATCAGCAGTAACGATCCAAACCCCAATCCTCACAAATGAAACAAAGGCGATCGTTGTCCGCGTGGCAATACTTTCACCAGTTTTCCGGCATCAGGCGTGCAACCGTTTAAAGCTTTTAAAGCGCTTTCCCGCGCCAGATCAGGACGGTTGTTGTGCTGGCTGAGATGGCACAGAAAAATTTGTTGAATGCCCGGATGATAGTGTTGTTGCAGAAAACCGGCGGCATCGGCATTGCTTAGATGTCCCTGATGGCTGCGGATGCGCTGTTTGAGGTAAGGGGGATAGAAGCCTTTCTGCAAAAGTTCCTCATCATAATTTGACTCCAATACGATAGCTGTTGCTGCTTTCAGATAATGTATCGCTTCGTCAGTCAATACACCCAAATCAGTTGCTAAGGTTAAGGAAGCATGACTGTTGCGTACATGGTAACCCACATTGCCCATCCCATCATGTGGCACACTAAATGGCGTAACTTCCAAACCTGAAAGTCGAAACGACTGCCGGGCTTTAATGGTTTGCATCAGGCTTTTATCCAGTTCGGCAGTCAGCGGATGTTGACTGATACCCTTTAGGCAATCGGGCGTTGCCATCACCGGTAGCCTGTATTTATTGGCAAGCGTGGCCAAGCCTTTGATGTGGTCGCTGTGGTCGTGTGTAATCAGCACGGCTTTGATTTGACTCATGCTGATGCCGTTTTCGGCCAAAGCCTTAGCGATCCGACGGCTGCTGATACCGGCATCAATCAACAGGCCTTCGTCGCCATTGCCTACATAATAGCTGTTGCCACTGCTGCCACTGGCCAGGCTGCAAAACACAAAAGGATATAAAGCTGAAAAAAGATCCAAAACTGATTTTTTGCAAAAATAGGTTTTATAGTTTGAAAGCAGACTTTCACTGTTTCGGGATAAAAGTCTATTTTTGTTCAAAAGTGATTGTTATGAATACTGCCGAACAAAAACTCGATTTACTTCAATGGATTGTAAATGCAGAGGATGAAGACCTTCTGCGCTATCTGTGCCGCATCCGAACCGTACACGAACAAGTTGCCGACTGGGCTACTCTCTTAAAAGCCGATGAACTGGAAACGGTTTATAACAAACTGATGGCACTGGAGCACGACACGGAGAAGCGTAAAAATATTGCTGACAAACTTTACGAAGGTTATCTTTAATCCATAAGTTAATTTATGAGTATCCTGGAAAATTTTAATCCCAATGCCGCAGCCTCCGCTGATGCGGGTATTTTTGGTCTGCCCTTCACATCCGAAGAGGCACAAATTATCATCATCCCTGTGGAATGGGAGCTTACAACAAGCTATGGCCGGGGCACAGCCAACGGACCTGCAGCAGTTTATGAAGCTTCCAAACAGGTTGATCTGCATCATCACGATTATCCCGACCTTTGGAAAAGAGGCATTTGGATGGATCAGTTTCCTGAGGAATTGCGACAGCTTCATGATGCACTCATTCCGGAAGCGGAAACCATCATACAAGCGGCTGAAACAGGTGAACTGGAGCACTTTCCCGAAAAGTTTGAGCCCATTTACCAACGCATAACTGAAGCAACTATCAAGAAAAACAGCTGGCTCAAAGACCGTATCGCTTTCTGGAAAGCAAAAGGCAAAACTGTTGGCTTGCTGGGTGGCGATCATAGTATTCCGCTGGCCTATCATCAGTGGCTGCACGACCAGCAGGAAGATTATGGTGTTTTGCAGATCGATGCGCATTTGGATTTGCGTAAAGCTTACGAAGGTTTTGAATATTCTCATGCTTCCATTTTTTATAATGTGGTTACCCAATTTCCGCAGCTTAAAAAGCTGGTTCAGGTGGGCATCAGGGATTATTGCCATGAGGAAGCAGATTTTGCAGCACTCAAGCAGGAGAAAATCAGTGTTTATTACGACAGGGAGCTGCGTAAGCAACAGTTTGAAGGAAGGCTGTATGCTGAGCAGGTGCAGCAGATGGTTTCTGAACTTCCAGGCAGGATATATATTTCTGTGGATATTGATGGCCTCGATCCGGTGCTTTGCCCGAATACCGGTACGCCTGTGCCCGGAGGTCTGCAATTTGAAGAGCTGATGTACCTGCTCAATCAAATCAAAGAATCAGGCAAGCAGGTGATTGGCTTCGACCTGTGTGAGGTGGCTCCCGGCGACAGCGACTGGGATGGCAATGTTGGTGCCCGTGTGTTGTTTCAGCTGTGCGGCATTAGCCGGTGATTCAAGCTATACAAAAGCACTGATTCCTGTGAGGTCGTTTCCGGTGATCAGCAGGTGGATATCGTGGGTGCCTTCGTAAGTGATTACCGATTCCAGATTCATCATATGACGCATCATAGGGAAATCACCTGTGATGCCCATTGCGCCCAAAATCTGACGTGTTTCGCGGGCAATATTTAATGCCATGGCAACATTGTTTCGTTTTGCCATCGAAATCTGCGCGGGTGTTGCTTTGTCGTCGTTACGCAGCATGCCAAGTCGCCAGGCTATCAGCTGTGCCTTGGTGATTTCTGTGGCTGCTTCGGCAAGCTTTTTCTGCTGCAGCTGAAAAGCTGCCAGCGGTCTATTAAATTGTTTGCGTTCCAGACTATAACGCAACGCGGCATCATAGCAATCGAGGGCAGCACCAACAGCCCCCCAGGCAATGCCATAACGTGCGCTGTTGAGGCACATCATGGGACCTTTGAGACCTTTGATATTGGGAAGCAGGTTAGCTTTTGGGACTTTCACTTCGTCAAAAACCAACTCACCCGTAACGGAAGCCCTGAGCGACCATTTGCCATGAGTTTCGGGTGCTGTGAAGCCTTTCATGCCCTTTTCGACGATCAGGCCGCGAATAATTTCTTCTTCATCTTTTGCCCAAACTACTGCTATATCTGCAATGGCAGCATTAGTAATCCACATCTTGGCGCCGTTGAGGATCACGTGATCGCCGGCATCTCGGAAGCGTGTCTCCATGCCGCCGGGATTGGAACCATGGTTGGGTTCGGTGAGGCCAAAGCAGCCAATCATTTCTCCTTTGGCCAGGCGTGGAAGAAAGTGCTGACGTTGCTCTTCGCTTCCAAAGGCATAAATGGGATACATCACCAGCGACGACTGCACTGATGCTGCAGACCGAATGCCGGAATCGCCGCGCTCAAGCTCTTGCATGATGAGTCCGTAAGCCATTTGGTCGAGGCCGGCACAGCCATATTGTTCGGGCAGGTAAGGGCCAAAAGCGCCCAGTTCACCCATCTCTTTGAAAAGATGCTTAGGAAATTCAGCACGCTGGGCATAGTCCTCAATAATGGGTTTAACGGATCGATTCACCCAATCGCGGATGGAGGAACGGATGATTTTATGTTCTTCCGAAAGAAGCTCGTCAAGATTGAAATAATCCAGGGCTATATAATTGCTGCTGCTCATA
>JAQVGO010000052.1 GCA_028696715.1 Bacteroidales bacterium | reverse complement strand
GCTGTTTGCAATGCCTCACCAGTCTGGCCGCTGGCCGCATCATAATAGCCTGCAGGCTGCGTAAAAGCTGCTACATACGACAGAAATAATGACAGGAATAAAAATTGTTTCAACCTAATTTGCTTCATAGGAATGGGAGTTTTACATGAATTTTAATGCGAAAAATGAGGAAGGCAAATTTACACATTTCACCTAAAAGATGGGATCCGATAAATGAGATTCAGTTGAATTGGTTTTCAACTTCATTCCGGGCATTATCAAACTTCATGACACGAATAGATTGGAGTTTTTATGTTCTTTATCAACCTAGAACATGCCATTTGTTGAGCTTAAAAAAAAACACCCGCCGTAAAAAATTGGCAGGTGTAGATGTAAGCTCGAAACGCTTAGGGGCTATTCCTTGCTAAAGATCTGCCTGCCGTTGAGTGCCTGGACATTTCGGTAATTGTTCTTCAGAATACCTTCAAATTGTGCCAGTTGTTCGGGGGAGGCTGTTAAAGCTTCTTTCAATACATACCATTGCACTACTTCGGAGCAGGGCGGAGTGGTTAAAGAACCGCTGTAGTGGTAAAAGCTTTTGTTTTCGGGCAAAAGTGAGGCCAGGTCAATGGCTGTTGTATCCGTATAAGTTCCTTTTTCGACGGGGAAATGAGCCAGGAATTCTGAGAATAAATCATTCTCTTCGCCGGCTTCAAAAAACACGCCCACCACAGCAAAATCGGTATCGGAAGCCCTGTGTACAAAATGAACCTCCAGGGGATAATATTGGCCATTTAGCTGATGTTCGCTTTTGGCATGATAATGAAATTGCAGCAGCTCGTATTGCAGCGAACCAATGCTTAAGGAGCTGCCTTCGTCGCAGCTGAACTCGATGGCATGTCCGTTATTTTCGATCTCTGTGCTGGTGGTGCTATAGCTGAAGTGCAGGTCAGGAAGACTTGCATCAGTAACCACTCCTGTGATATTTACCGGAGATTGATTTTCGTCGCCACAGGCACTAAAGCCGGTGCAGAGGTCGGGCCACTTGTCCTGGCCATCCTCGCTGCCGTTGTGCGACCAGTGTACGCCATCGCAGCTTGTTGGGATATCTGTCTTGTCTGATTTACAAGCCGAAATGGTCAATGCAATGACCACAAAACCAAAAAGGAATTTTAATTTTTTCATAGGGTTACGTTGTTCGGTTAGTGAACTTTTAATTGATGATAAATAATTAAATAGTGAAATTTTTAGTTCGGAGGGTGTTGCATAATTATGCATTGCCTGCGAGTAAATAATTTCGCTAAAAGTAAACATATTCTAATACGAGCGATTGCTTAAGTGAAAAACATCATTTTTTAATTATTGTTGTCCGGTATAATTTACATAAAAACGCTCTATCATTGGAATAATGTACGGGACGGCATTTTAATTTTACCGGACAACACTGATTACATAATAGCAATTGCATTTTCGAAATCATTACAATTCCGCAAAATGAACTGATACGAGGTATAAGGAGGTTCCTTGAAAAGGTTTTTGGCAAATGACAGAAATCTCTCTAATTCGGATACGCTTACTTCATCATCCACTCATCAATGGTCAGATAAAAAGGCATATCGTCCATATCCATTTTGCCGCGGATATTGCAGGTGTCGTAATTGTCGTAATAAAGCGTACCCACGTCAGGCTGCATATTTTTGAAAGTGAAGCTGCCCCGGCCACTTTTTAATATTCCGCATTTGGGTGTAATAAGGTAGTTTTCGTTAGTGGTTAGCTGTACTTCATCGCCGGTGTCGTTGATAAATGACAGATCAGCTGAAACATATATTTTCTCATTTTCATTTGAGAAGTATTCACTTCCGGACCATTTTTCCCAGTCGTATCGAATGGTGCCATCAAGCCTGATGTTTCGCAATCCGGAGGTGTCAGTAAAGACAATATTTTCCAGATATTGATCAAAAACGTAATGGTTATTGACAGTATCGTTTAGTACCAGCTTCATATTTTGTGCAGAAAACATATTTGGAGGGAATGATTTATTGGAATAGTAACGGAAATAATCAAAGCTAAAAGTGGCCTGAGCACCGGGATGAAGCGGTAAGGTATCTGTATGAACAAACACCCTGCCTCCCATATATCGGTTACTAACCTGATTTAATCGGAAGTTGTGATAAAAAGTGTAAAGGTGTTTGTTTTGATCTTCAGCAAGCGTAACTTCAGTATTATCAATGTCTGCATGAAAATAGTTCTGCACACTATCATTTTTCAGTGCTTTGAGGTAATAAACAGTCAACTGGATCACATTGTGCTTTTGCAGAATAAGATTATGTGCAGCACTTACTTGAGCCTGATAATTTCCTGTTTCACTATTATCTTTTTTGCAGCCTGAAAAATATAAAAGCGTCAAAATCAGAAATGTAAATCCAAAAGCAGTAGTCGGTTTTCTAGTCTTCATCATTTTCTTTCGTAGGTTTCAAATCTGTAAACGAAGTCTGACTGCAAATCATTGTCCATCACTTCTTTTTCTGTCAGTTCCCAGTCGTTGTAATTGATGAAAGGAAAATAGGTATCGGCTTCAAAATCAGCTTCGATGATAGTCAGGTAAAGTTTATCTGCCAGGGGCAAAAATTGTTCGTAGATGCTGCCGCCTCCAATAACAAAAACCTCCTGCTCCTGATTTGTTAACCGGAGTGCTTCTGCAATGCTCTCAACTTTTTCGCAGCTTTTTGGAACAGGGTTGAGCGTTTCGCTGAGGATGATGTTTCTTCTGTTTGGCAGGGGACCTCCTGGCAGGGATTCGAAAGTTTTTCGTCCCATGATTACACTATGACCCGAAGTAAGTTTCTTAAACCTTTTCAGGTCGGCTGATAAGTGCCAGGGCATGTTGTTGTTGATTCCGATGGCCCTGTTTTGCGCCATGGCAACGATGAGTGAGATAAGAGGTTTTTTTGACATAATCTTGGTTAAACTGCAATATCGGCTTTGATTGAAGGATAAGGATTGTAAGCAATTAGCTCAAAATCTTCGAAATGGAATGAAAAAATATCCTTTATCTGCGGATTGATTTTCATCTTTGGCAAGGGGCGGGGTGTACGACTTAGCTGTAGATTCACCTGTTCCAGATGATTGAGGTAGATGTGTGCATCACCAAAGCTCATAATCAGTTCTCCTGCTGCTAAGTCTGTTACCTGCGCTACCATCATCGTCAGCAAGGCATAGGAAGCGATGTTGAATGGCACGCCCAAAAAAATATCGGCACTGCGCTGATACATCTGGCAGGAGAGCCTGCCATTGGCTACATAAAACTGAAACCAGGCATGACAGGGTGGGAGGGCGGCATTTCCGCTGGCAACGTTTTCTGCAAAACTTTTTCCGGATTCGGGAAGCACGGAAGGATTCCAGGCAGCAACGATATGCCGGCGGCTGTCAGGATTATTTTTGATGCTTTGTATCACCTCTTTGATTTGATCGATGCCTTCGCCATTCCAGTTGCGCCATTGGGCACCATACACAGGGCCAAGATCGCCCTTTGCATCAGCCCATTCATTCCAGATGCTCACTTTATTGGCTTTGAGGTAATTAATATTGGTGTCTCCCTTCAAAAACCACAGCAGCTCGTGTATTATCGATTTGAAGTGCAGTTTTTTTGTGGTGACAGCCGGAAAGCCTTTTTGCAGATCGAAACGCATCTGATAACCAAAAACACTCAGGGTTCCGGTGCCAGTCCGGTCTTCTTTTTTATTTCCGTTTTCGAGTACATGCCGCATCAGGGCGTGATATTGTTCCATGAGTTAATGTAGCTTTTGTCCGGTTACTTATCCAATCAACATTCCAACAATAGTTGCCGACATCAGGGAGGCCAGTGTACCACCCAACAATGCCTTTAAGCCGTATTTCGACAATGTAATACGCTGATTTGGTGCCAGCGAGCCAATGCCGCCAATCTGAATGCCAATGGAGGCAAAATTAGCAAATCCGCAGAGCATATAGGTAGCCATGATAACCGATTTAGGATCAGTAAAAACCTGCGCTGCTTTCAGCTCCGAAAGGCTTACATAGCCAATAAATTCGGTCATGATAATTTTTTCGCCAAGCAATCTTCCCAGGTAGGTGATATCCTGAGCATTCACACCAATCAACCACATCACGGGCGAAAAGATGTATCCCAGCATAAATTGAAGCGATAATTCGTTGTAACGTCCATCTGTGATTGATGCAATGGAATCGTTGAGCCCGATCAGTTCACCTATCCAAATGGATATATAATTGAACATGGCGATGAAAGCGATGAAAACCAATAACATAGCTGCAACGTTTACGGCTAGTTTCAAACCTTCGGTTGTTCCGTTCGAGATGGCATCCAACACATTGCTGCCAATTTGATCTTTGCTGATTTCCATGGTTTTATCAATGGCCTCGGTTTGTGGCACAAGGATTTTGGCGATCACGATAGCTCCCGGAGCCGCCATCACCGATGCCGTGAGCAGATGCTTGGCAAACAGCAATCGCTGCACCGGATCTTCGCCTCCCAAAAAGCTGATATAAACAGCCAGCACGCCACCTGCCAGTGTTGCCATGCCTCCCATCATTACCAACAGAATTTCTGATTTGTTCATCTTTGGCAGATAGGCTTTGATCATGAGTGGCGATTCGGTTTGGCCAAGGAAGATATTTCCTGCCACCGAGAGGCTTTCGGCACCGCTGAGCTTCATCAGGCGGGTCATGGCCCAGGCCATCGCCTTCACAACTTTTTGGATGATGCCGAGGTAAAAAAGTAAGCTTGTAAGTGCCGAAAAGAAAATGATTGTGGGTAAGATCTGTACCGCAAAATTTTGCATCGCACTTTCAATGCTGTTGGAGGCAAAAGAGCTAAAAAGGAATTCGGTACCTGCTTTGGTGAAATCCAGCACTAAAACAAAAAGCTTGCCTACTGCTTCAAAAAAGTACTGAATCCAGGGAACATAAAGCACCCCGATAGCCAGAGCCAACTGAATGGCCAGTCCGGTGAAGATCACTTTCCAATTGATGGCTTTACGGTTGCTGCTAAAAATAAATGCAATCACTATCAGCGAGAACATTCCCAAAAGACCTCTGAGGATGGTCATCAGGCTGAAGCCTTCACTGCGTTGCATCTCAAGCAAGTTAGAAGTAGCCTGGCCTTCATCGGCAAGCTGATTGTGGTGTTCGGGAGCAGTGCTTTCGATAATGGCTTCGACTGTAGTTTGAACTGTATCGGCTTGTGCCAGAGCATGTTCGTTTATGTTTAAAGTCAGCATCACTGCAAAAAGCAGCATAAAAATCGTAGAGGTTTTAATCATTGTAATTAAGCTGTTTGGAGTAAACAAAAAGACACTGGATTACACACGTTTCCTTCTTCTGATTTCATCGCGAAGTTTTGATGCCTTTTCATATTCCTCATTTTGGACTGCAATTTGCAACATTTCTTCCAGTTCATCGGTTAAATACTCCGAAAACTCATCCTCCTTCACAGCGTTTTGTTCACTGGATTGTGTTGTGTCGTTTTCCTGGTCCAAAACAATTCCTGCATCTTCCAGGATTGTCTCGTAGGCAAATATGGGGCACTCAAAACGTATCGCCAGGGCAACAGCATCGGAGGTGCGGGCATCTATTTCGGTGATTTCGTTGTTAGCTTCGCAGATAAGGATGGCATGAAAAACACCATTTTCAAATTTATTAATAACGACTTCTTTTAGGCTTATATGGTAGGTGTCAGCAAAATTTTTCAACAAATCGTGCGTCATTGGTCTGGCAGGTTTCATTTTTTCCAATCCAAGTGCAATCGATTGCGCTTCGAATGTTCCGATGATAATAGGTAGCTTTCGCTGTCCGTTTTTCTCTCCCAGTATAAGCGCATAAGCTCCGCTTTGTGACTGACTATAAGACATTCCCGTGATTTCCAGTGCGATTTTTTGCATGCTTTCTTTTAGTTTTTTAAGCGGTATAAATATAGACTTTTTTTAAGGATTGATTTTGTTATAGCCAGAGAGTTTTAGGATTTTTTTCAACAGGGTGTAGTGAATTTTTTTGAATTTTTCCGAATTATTTTTTTTGATTAATGCTTGTAAGATAGTATTTTTGCGGCGTTCGTAATAAATAAAAAATAGAGCGACCGACAAAAAATTCAAAACTTACCTTACCAAATCAAATCTATGGATCATTTAATCTGGTTGATTCCGGTTTCAGCAGTTTTTGGAATTATATTTATGGTGCTGAAATCCAGATGGATAAACAAGCAAGAAGCTGGTACAGAAAAAATGCAACGGATTGCGGGTTACATTGCCAAAGGGGCGATGGCCTTCCTGAAAGCCGAGTATCGTATCCTGGCCATTTTTGTTGCTGCAGTTTCTGTATTACTCTATGCAAAAAGCTATACCGAAGAAACATCTAATGGTTTTATCGTGGTATCCTTTATCACAGGTGCAGTACTTTCGGCCTTAGCTGGTTATATTGGAATGCGAGTGGCTACTAAAGCCAATGTTCGAACTGCCCAGGCTGCAAGAACCTCTTTAAATCAGGCCCTCAAAGTTGCCTTCAACGGGGGCAGTGTGATGGGCATTGGAGTTGTTACCCTTGGGTTATTGGGATTAAGCTTGTTGTTCATTCTATTCAATAAGTTTGTTGGCATTAACTGGTCGCTCGAAGTGGTATTGAATGTGCTCTCTGCGTTTTCGCTGGGAGCCTCTTCTATCGCACTCTTTGCCAGGGTTGGTGGTGGCATTTATACCAAAGCCGCTGATGTGGGAGCCGACCTGGTTGGTAAAGTGGAGGCTGGAATTCCGGAAGATCATCACCTCAATCCGGCAACAATTGCAGATAATGTAGGCGATAATGTTGGGGATGTGGCTGGCATGGGTGCCGACCTGTTTGAGTCGTTCGTGGGCTCAATTATTGCTTCGATGGTGCTTGGTGCTGCTTTCACAACTTCACCCGAGGTGTTAGGCTATTTTGAAATGGGACCTGTATTGTTGCCGCTTGCAATTGCATCACTGGGAATTTTGACCAGTATAATAGGTACCTTTTTTGTTAGGGTGAGTGCAAAAGGTAATCCTCAGGCAGCTTTGAATCGTGGAGAATTTATTGCAACAGGCATTATGCTTGTTGTTTCTTATTTTTTGATTAAATGGTTTTTGCCCGAGATTTGGAATCATTATAGGGTGGACGGTACTGTTAAAGAAATGAGCTCCCTCGGTGTTTTTTGGGCTACTATTGTTGGCCTTGTGATAGGGACAGCCATTGGTAAGATTACTGAATATTACACCGGAACGGGTGGCAAACCGGTTCGTTCCATTGTTGAGCAAAGCCGAACCGGTGCTGCAACTAATATCATTGCCGGGATGGAAATCGGGATGAAATCTACTGCCTATCCTATTTTAGGGCTTGGACTGGCAATTATCCTTTCGTATCACTTTGCCGGACTGTATGGAATTGCCATTGCTGCTGTTTCGATGCTGGCCAACACCGGCATACAGCTGGCGGTTGATGCTTACGGGCCAATAGCCGATAATGCCGGCGGAATTGCTGAGATGAGTGAGTTGCCAAAAGAAGTCCGTCAAAGAACTGACAAACTTGATGCAGTTGGAAATACCACCGCTGCCATTGGTAAGGGTTTTGCAATTGCTTCTGCTACTTTAACAGCCCTGGCTCTGTTTTCGGCTTTTATGTCGCAGGCCAATATTATTACCATTGATATTTCGAAGCCGGTTATCATGGCGGGTCTGCTTATCGGAGGCATGCTTCCTTATTTATTCAGCTCGATGGCGATGGGTGCCGTGGGGCGGGCAGCAAAAAAAATGATCACTGAGGTAAGACGACAGTTTCGTGAAATTCCGGCACTTACCAAGGCACTGGCAGTGATGAAAAAGTATGACGGCGATATGGAGCATATCACTAAAGAAGAGGCAGTAATCATGCACGATGCCGAACAATCTGCCGAATATGAAAAATGTGTCGAGATTTCGACCGATGCCTCTCTCAAAGAGATGATATTGCCAGGATTGCTGGCCATTGTAGCTCCTGCATTGGTTGGATTTGCAGGTGGTGCCGAGATGTTGGGTGGTTTGTTGGCTGGTGTAACGGCATCGGGGGTTTTGTTGGCTATTTATCAATCAAATGCTGGCGGTGCCTGGGATAATGCCAAAAAAATGGTCGAAGAAGGTGTGATTTACGAGGAAGTGCTCTATGGCAAAGGAAGTGAATCGCACAAGGCTACCGTGGTTGGCGATACAGTAGGCGACCCTTTTAAAGATACCAGCGGACCTTCCTTGAATATATTGCTCAAACTGATGTCGGTTGTTGCATTGGTTATTGCACCATCGATCGCTGTTGATACGGCAAAAATCAGTGATAAGCAGGAGTTGAACCCAAAGGTACAAAAGCTTGATCAATCGAAAAAAGAATATCAGTCGCCCCTCGCTTCCTGGTTCGACTGGACCGACTAAGATTTTTTTTCTTACGCACAATGTGAAAAAGGAGAGGCTCTTGCTTCTCTTTTTTCTTTTAAAGCGTTGAATAGTTGTTGTGTATAAGTGATTTTAATGGCTTGTGTTTAGTGCTTTCTGAATTGTTAATTTGTTAACAATATTTAGCCCTTAAACATGGAATTAACTGAAACAATTTCTACCTTTGCCGCTCGAAACCTTGTCTTATACTTGATTTAACAAATTGATTTTTTTTGAATCTGTTAATTGTACATTTATGATCACTAACAATTTTGTTCAGCGCCATTTAGGGCCGACTAAAAATGATATTGAGCAGATGCTTCAGGTCGTTGGTGCAGCCTCTGTTGATCAACTTATCGATGAAGTAATTCCTGAAGATATTCGTAATCAGGACAAGCTGGAGATTGGTGAGGGGATGAATGAGTATGAGTATTTAAACCATCTGAAAGCGATAGCGACCAAAAACAAGCTTTTCAAATCCTATATCGGGATGGGGTATTATAATACCATCACTCCGGCTGTGATTACCCGAAATGTGCTCGAAAATCCGGGCTGGTACACTGCCTACACACCTTATCAGGCCGAAATTTCACAAGGACGTTTGGAAGCCTTGCTTAATTATCAAACAATGATTTCTGACCTTTGTGGGCTCCCAATTGCCAATGCTTCGCTGCTTGATGAAGCCACTTCGGCTGCCGAAGCCATGCTGATGTTTTTTGCCAGCAGAAGCAGAGCACAGCAAAAAGCAGGGGTAAACAGGTTTTTTGTTGACAAAGGAGTGTTGCCTCAAACGCTCGAAGTCGTTAAAACCCGTGCCTTACCTGTTGGAATTGAGGTTGTGGTAGGTAGCATTTCGCAGGATATGCTGGACGAACAATACTTTGGGATGTTGCTGCAGTATCCTGATCAATTTGGTGCAATAAAAGATTTTCGCGAAACGATTGAAAAATATAAATCAATCGGAATTCAGCTTGTTGTTGCAGCTGATTTATTGAGCCTGACCTTGCTTAGTCCTCCCGGAGAATGGGGTGCCGATGCTGTGGTAGGCTCGTCGCAACGATTTGGTATTCCGATGGGATTTGGTGGCCCACATGCTGGTTATTTTGCTACAACCGAAAATTATAAACGGAATATTCCGGGCAGAATTATTGGACTTTCGAAGGATGCCAACGGAAATCCTGCCCTCCGAATGGCACTGCAAACCCGCGAACAACATATCAAACGCGAACGTGCAACTTCCAATATCTGTACGGCACAGGCTTTATTGGCATCAATGTCAGCTTTTTACGCGATTTACCACGGGCCTGACAGACTGAAAGAACTGGCCAGACATATCCATATTTTAACAAATGTACTAGATAAAGAATTGAGAAGTATCGGGCTGAATCAACGGAATGAGTTTTTCTTTGATACCCTTTTGCTTGAGTTGCCAACAGGCCTTACGACTTCTAAACTCAAAGCTCATGCCGAAGCTAATGCAATGAATTTCAGGTGGATTGATGAGCAGTTATTTAGCATTAGTCTGGACGAAACAACAAGCTTGGATGATGTGAATGAAATTATAAAAGTTGTTGCCCAGACCCTCGGCAAACCATTCGAAAAATTCGTTTGTGATCCACAGCAATGTGCTAAGTTTTCGGCATTGCCTGAAGCTTTGGTTCGTACTTCTGATTATTTAACGCATGAGGTCTTTAACCGGTATCATTCGGAAACAGATATGATGCGTTATCTCAAAAAGCTCGAGAACAGAGATTTGGCACTGAACCGAACAATGATACCCTTAGGTTCATGCACCATGAAGCTTAATGCTGCTGCTGAATTATTCTCGTTAAGCTGGCCTGAGTTTGCTAATCTGCATCCTTTTGTTCCCAAGGATCAGGCTGCCGGATATTATCAGTTGATCGAAACCCTTGAGAAAGACTTATGCAACATAACAGGTTTCAAGGCCATATCTTTTCAGCCTAATTCTGGTGCAAGCGGAGAATATACCGGCTTGATGGTGATTCGGGCTTATCTGGAGTCGTTGGGTCAAGGTGATCGCAATGTGTGTTTGATTCCTTCTTCGGCGCATGGTACTAATCCGGCCAGTGCTGTGATGGCAGGCATGAATGTAGTGGTGGTGAAATGCGACGACAAAGGTAATATTGATGTGGCTGATCTGCGCGAAAAGGCTGAAGCCAACAAAGATAAACTTGCCGCTGCCATGATTACCTATCCTTCTACGCATGGCGTATTTGAAAAGGCAATCCGCGAAATTGTTGGGATCATTCACCAAAATGGCGGCCAGGTGTATATGGATGGTGCCAATATGAATGCACAGGTCGGACTGACTAGTCCTGGCTATATTGGTGCTGATGTTTGTCATTTAAATTTACATAAGACCTTTGCAATACCTCATGGTGGTGGTGGTCCGGGAGTTGGGCCGATCGGCGTTGCTGATCATTTGGCAGCCTTTTTGCCCGGACATCCAATTGTAAATACAGGGGGCGAAAAGGCAATCACCGCTGTATCTGCTGCACCTTTTGGCAGTGCCTTTATTTTGCCCATTTCTTATGGCTACATCAAAATGCTGGGATCGGAAGGTTTGAAAAGGTCAACAGAAATAGCCATTTTGAACGCTAATTACCTGAAGGTAAAACTCGAAGATCATTTCCCGATTTTATATACAGGAAACAAAGGCCGTGTGGCACACGAAATGATTCTCGACTTAAATAAGTTTAGCAAAACGGCCGACATCACTGCTGTTGATGTTGCAAAACGATTGATGGATTATGGTTTCCATGCGCCAACAGTTGCTTTTCCGGTTCATGGCACCTTGATGGTGGAACCTACCGAAAGCGAGCCTTTGGCTGAATTGGATCGTTTTGTGGAAGCAATGGCTGCCATTCGCGAAGAGATAAGAGAAGTGGAAGATGGCAAAGCAGATAAGGCAAATAACCTGATTTCAAATGCACCGCATACAGCCGGGATGCTGATCAGTTCTGAATGGAAGTTTCCATACACACGCGAGCAGGCTGCTTTCCCTATGCAATCAGATTTGATGGACAAATATTTTCCACCAGTCACACGCATTGATGATGCCTATGGCGATCGCAATCTAATATGTACCTGCGCACCAATTGAAGATTATATCGAGCAATAGTCATTTATTGGGTTTGACTATTAAAAAATGACCAGTCCGAAAGGCTGGTCATTTGTTTTTTTAGGACGGTGAAAGCACTTTATTTACAGCGTTTCCAGCGATTTTTTGATTTTTTGCCAGGTTCTTTCAATGTCATGATCCAAACCAACACTAAATCGAACCAAACCTTCGGATAAACCCATTTTCTTTTGAATTTCTTCCGGAACTTCAGATGAGGTGCTTTTGCCGCTGTTGCTAAACAATGTTTTAAAATATCCCAGGCTAACAGCGAGATATCCAACGTCTTCCAGTTCCATTTTTTCCATCAGTTTGTTGGCCTGATCCACTGTTTCCATATCAATGGCTATCATCCCTCCAAAGCCAAAATCTGGATGCATAATCTTTTTCAATGTTTCATGGCCCGGATCATCAGGCATTCCCGGGTATCGAAACTTCAGACCGTATGCTTTGAATTTTTCGGCCAGATACATCGCATTGTAGCTGTGCTGTTTCATTCTGATATGCAGTGTGTGCAGGTTTTTTAGAATGCTGGAGCTGCGCATGGGATCCAAAACAGGGCCTAATAACATCGCGGTGCCATCATTTACGTCAATCAACGAATTGATAAATTCGTTGGAAGCACAGATTGCACCTGCGACACAATCATTTTTTCCGTTAATGAATTTTGTGAGGCTGTAAACCACTACATCGGCACCCCATTTGGCTGGCGCAACAATCATAGGAGTGAAGGTGTTATCAACAACAAGTTTGATATCCTTCGATTTTGCAATCTTCGAAAGTTCAGGTAAATCACTGATCTGAAGCAAGGGATTTGTCATTGCCTCTGTGTAGATCATTTTTGTATTTGGCTTGATGGCTTTTCTAACCGATTCCAAATCAGTTATATCCACGAAGGTGACTTCAATGTTGTAGCGAGGCAGCCAGTTATTCATAAAAGCGAAAGTTCCGCCATAGGTTGTCATGCTCGAGATGATGTGATCGCCCGACTGGCAGATTCCCAGTATTGCAGTGGTGATAGCTCCCATTCCGGAGGCAGTTACCCAACCGGCTTCGGTGCCTTCCATGGATGCGAGGGCATCTGCAAGATATTTATTACTCGGATTCCAGTGCCTGGAATACAAAAAACACCCTTCTGCCTCGCCATGAAAGGTATCAGTCATGGTTTTTGCCTGCATAAAAGTGTAAGTGGCAGAGTCGGTTACGGAGGGATTTACATCCCCAAATTCTCCAAATTGTTTTAAGTCCTGAATGTTTGTTGCCGGATCAAATTTCATTTTTTTTCAGTTTTAGTAATTGTTACAAAAATATCATAAAGAAAGTATTATTGCAATATTTATGATAAACAGTTTATCAAAGATTGATAATACTTAAAAACTGTAAACAAAAATTGCCGTTCTTTGAAAAATCAAAAGAATTTTAACATAAAGGACATGATAAAGTTTCAACTTGACATTTTGGATAAGCGAATCCTAAATTTGTTAACCAATAATGCACGTGTTCCATTTTTGGAAGTAGCCCGCAAATGTAAGGTGTCAGGAGCAGCGGTTCATCAGCGTATTGCCCGCATGACGGAAGCCGGAGTGATTTCCGGATCACAGTTTAATCTTTCTCCCAAAGCCCTGGGTTTAAATACCTGCGCTTTTATCGGGATTCAGGTGAATCTGGTAGCAAGCAGTACGCATGATGAAGTTTTTGAGAAGATCAGGCAAATTCCGGAAATAGTGGAATGTCATCACATCAGTGGTAAATATTCTTTATTGGCCAAGGTTTATACCCAAAATAATGAACATCTCAAGCGTATCATAGTCGAAAAGATTCAAACAGTTCCGGAAATTACCTTTACAGAAACCTTCATTTCGTTGGAATCAGGATTTGAACGGCAGCCTTCATTGCTTTAACAGAATAAATTGAATTGCTTTGAAGGGGATTCCTTATTTTCGCAGCCAGAAAATGCTTTATGAGAACTTTATTGGTTTCCGGGATATTGCTTGTTTTTATGTTGGTTCAGCTCTGGCAGGGAGTTGATGCAAAAAAGACTATTGATGGTGACGGGAGCGGTTATTATGCTTATCTCACTGCGATTTTACATTATAAAACAACTGACTTTAAAGCAGTTTTCGACTACGAAAAATCCCAGCGTGGTCTGGATTATATGGGACATTATTTTCACGAGTATAAGGGCAAAACCGTGAATAAATACTATTTGGGAACAGCTTTGCTCATCCTGCCGTTTTATTTGCTTGCCATGTTGTATTCCAGGATGGCTTTTATGCCGCTCGATGGTTATCATATTATTTTTCAATATGCTGTTGGGCTGGCAGCAGCATTTTATCTTGCCCTGGGTTTACTCTTAACCAATGCATTATTAAGCACTTACCACATTAAAAAGCCTGTTCGTTTGTTGGTTCTGCTATCGTTGATGCTGGGTACAAATCTTTTTTATTATGCGTTTTTGCATCCCGCTCATTCGCATGTTTATTCTTTTGCTGCCATTGCCGGCTTTGCTTATTTTACGAGGATTTATATGCTTAAAGGGCGTTCGAAGCATTTGTTTGTTTCGGCATTTCTTTTTGGCATTGTCGGATTGATCAGGCCTTCCAATATGATCTTACTGCTGCTCATTCCTTTTTTTGCAAGTGATTTTTTGCAGTTTAAGCTTCGCCTGACCACACTATTCGCTAAACCTGTAACCTTATTGTGGCTGGCTCTGGCATTTTTGTTGAGTTTTGGATGGCAGCCTTTGTTTAATTTTGTCCAAACCGGCGAACTTATCTTATACACCTATAAAAATGAGGGATTTCATTTTTTAGATCCGGCAACTTATTCATTTTTGTTTAGTTATCAAAAGGGATTCTTCCTGTACACACCTTTGATGTTGCTTGTCTTTTCGGGTTTGATGGTGTTATACCGGCAGTCGAAGTTTCAGTTTTATGGTTTTATTGGATTTTTTGTTCTGCTGGTTTATATGCTCTCTTCGTGGTGGAATTGGTTTTTTGGAGATAGTTTTGGGATGCGATCCATGATCGATTATTATGCTATCCTGGCTGTTTTGCTTGGTCTTGGTTTTTCTTCACTTTTAAGCCTAAAGGCGGGTCGGATTTTTTTGAGTCTGTTTTTAATTCTCGTTGTTCCGTTGAATCTTGTTCAGGCCTATCAATACGAACGTGGAATTATACATCCTGACGCAATGACAAAAGAAAAATACTGGTATGTGTTTTTGAAGACGGCCAAATCGTATGAGCACATCCTGGGAGGGCAGCCCGAGCCTATTTTTAAATCATTGGATGCGTATGATCGCATGGATTTTTTTATGGATATGGAAACAGCCTCGGCTGTATGGACAAACAATGGTATCAAGCTTTCAGGCGAGTCTTTTTCAGGAATGCACCTTGCCGAACTCAACGAATCAAGCCCTTTTAGTCCTACACTCGTACTTAGTGGAAGTCAAATAATTACTAGTGAAGGAGGTGCAGGATTGAGTTACGTTTCTGCCAATCTTATCTACAGAGAGCTGGAGCCGAATGCTGCCTCCCGTGCACTGGTGGTTTATGCTGCATCCAACCGTAATAATCAACTGGTTTTTTACAAGGCTCAAAAATTGAAACAATTGCCGGATAATATTACAAATCGTTGGAGATATGGCTCTTACGGTTTTAAAATACCTGCCTGGAATAGCGATGTGGCACAGGTGAAGGTTTATGTGTGGAATCCCGAAGGCAATTTGTTTCAACTGGATGATATGGCTGTAAGTATTTTCTATAGTGCAGATGATTAAGTGTTTATCCAATAATCGTAATTAAATTTTAATGGTTCCGGAATCAATATGAATAATGAGGATCGTTTTTATAGATTTAACAATCAATTGACTGAAGGTGAGGATTATTATCTTGAGAATGGTTTCAGGGTAATGACGACCAGTTTTTTAACACGAAGAGGCTATTGCTGTGGAAATGGATGCCGGCATTGCCCGTATCACCCCAGGCATAACAAAGGTAACCGGAGTTTGGCCGAATAAATAAGCTTGGATTATGAACAAGGAGGATTGTTTTTATTTTGGGAAAGTGATTAAAACCCACGGACTTGAAGGGGGCCTAAGCATTCGTATTGATGCCGATGAACCAGCTGCTTATGCAGCTATTGAATTTTTGCTTATTGAGAAAAATAAAAAGCTGATACCTTTTTATCTCAAGGCTTTCCGTTTATTGAAAAATAAAGCTTATATCGCTTTTGAGGATATTAATCATATCGATGAAGCCCGCAGTTTTACGGGCGCATTACTTTATTTGCCGCTGGAGTTTCTTCCTGCATTGAGTGGGAACAAATTTTATTTTCACGAAGTGGAAGGATTCACAGTATCTGATCGGGCCTATGGCAAAATTGGTCAGATCAAAACCGTGCTGGAGTATCCCAATCAGGCACTTTTTCAGGTATTTCAAGACGATAAAGAAGTGCTTATTCCCATTCAGGATGAGATAATTATAGAAGTGAATCGGAAGAAGAAGCATATTCTGATTGATGTTCCTGAAGGTTTAATCGAAATGTATTTGAATGCCTAGCAGCGAATGAAAGCACAGCCGTTTCATTTTAAAAGATTCAGCATGATGCATCACCAATCAACGATGAAGATTGGTACAGATGCGATCTTACTGGCTGCCTGGGTTGATCTGGAAAATGTTGAAAATGCGCTGGATGTTGGAACCGGATCGGGAATCATTGCTATGTTGCTTGCACAACGAGGCGTAAGTGCTATTCAGGCAGTCGAAATTGATGAAAGATCCGCCCGCGAAGCACAACTTAATTTTGATACTTCACAATGGCGTCAACGATTTAAGCTGCATCATCAGGATGCACGTGAATTTGGAAGGCAGTGTAAATCGCAGTTCGACCTGATCATTTGCAATCCGCCTTTTTTCTATCAGGCATTTCATGGCTTAAAAGCACGTCGGAACCTGGCACGACATGCAGAATACTTTAACTTTAATGATTTGTTTCAAATCGCTATGCACTGCCTGAAATCAGATGGTAGTCTGGCAGTTGTGATTCCTGCCGGAGAATGGGACAGATTGGAAAAGGCAGCTGATGAAGCCGGATTTTTTTTACATCAGAAGATGAATATCATTCCTGTTGAAGACAAAAGTGTTAACAGACTTAATCTGCTTTTTAAGAAAACCGAACCGACTCAGCTCAATGAAATGTTTTTTGTAATTCGTGGGCAGGACGGCAATTTTACAAAGGACTATTACACACTGCTTAAAGACTATTATTTGGGGTTTTAAGGCCAATTTAATCCTGATTGGTAGCGTCCCTGAATTTTTGATCGTGCCCGATCACCTGTGTAATTTGCTCGGCTTTAATCCGTTTTGCAATAATTTTTCGTTCAGGATCTAAAACATAAATTACCGGAGTTCCATAAATGTCGTACAGGTCGTGAAAATCAGGCGTCATGCTTTTCATCCCATTGACATTCACCCAGTTTAAATCGTTGTCCTTGACATAGTTTTTCCAGCCTTCAAAGTCGGCATTGGCAGCTATTCCATACACTTCAAACCTCCTGTCCTGATCTTTATACAAGTCTTTCAAAACTTCAAGTTCCTTCTTACAAACACCACAATCATGATCCCAGAAAAACAAAACCAGGTACGGACTTTCAATTGATTTGAAGCTTACAAAAGCATCGGTGGTATCAACCAGCCAAAGGTCGGGCGCAGGCGAACCAAGCGTTAATCTGCGTAATTGATCAGCCCGCTCCATAATTTTCTCTTTCACCGAAGCAGAGGTGTTGGCTATTTCGTACTTGGCAAAATAGTTGTCGGCCAAATGGACAAATACTTTATCCAAACCCATGATTTTAGGATTCTGGTACTGATCAGTAAAATACCAAATCAGGTAATCTCTAACGGTTTTATTATCTGCTGTTTGATTAATCACAAAATCGATTTCTTTACTAATTGAATCAGCTTGCTGCGGGACCAATTGTTCAAAATACTGCTTGATTTTGCTTGCCAGGAGCGGACTTCTCAAAAACCGGTCATCACTAAGATCGAAATTTTTCCAAAAATGTTTCTTATAGAAATAGTAAGCCTTTTTTTGATCAGATGCAATACTATCAGGAACCTCTGTTTCCTGCATGGCAGCCACAATTTTAGCAACAAA